>CAJQOB010000142.1 GCA_905479845.1 uncultured Flavobacteriales bacterium | reverse complement strand
GTTTTCGGTAGTAGCGGGAGCAGGACTCGAACCTACGACCTTCGGGTTATGAGCCCGACGAGCTACCAACTGCTCCATCCCGCGATATATTCTAATCTCGTTCGATTAGCGAGTGCAAATATAGAGGTTCTTTTTACATTTCACAAGAAAACACAATCAATTCTTGTTACTTTTACCTTCCCAAACATTTCATTGTAAACGAAAACATATGATTCGATACGTCAATTCTCTGGTAGTGATAGGAATAGCCCTTTTTGTGACAACAAGTTGCACAACGACAACTGAGGAAGAAAATACCAAAACGGAAACAATTCCTAATGAAATCGCTAAAGCAAATGTCGAAGGAGAAGCCTATTTGGAATATTTGGATTTCAACGACTCCTTGCCTAAAGCAAATAGTCTTTACTATTCCAGAGAAGTAAACGGTCAACAAGAATGGACGGACGTTATCATGACACTTGATGATTCAAGTCAAATTTTGAAAATGGTAGAGCAGTTCTTAACGGCTGGTTCAGAAGCTGTGTGTTCTAATCACTTTTACTTCAAGGATGGATACAAATACGCCTCAAAACAATTCTTCCTCGAAACACAAGATGATAGCACTTACTTCGTAGAAATTCTGTCATACTACGATAAAGATGAAAAAGTAACCGCGACAAAGAGAAGAACCGCTGAATACGAAGACCTTCTTTCACGAGAGCAATACATGGTGGCGCCAAAACAAGATTGTAGTGCAGAACGGGCATTCGATATCGTAAATCAGAAAGGGAAATTTAAAACGACCTTCCAGGGATTCGCCGAATTTCAAGGATTCAAGTACCTCGTAGTTGGTGAAGACGCTAAAGATGGTTACTCCTCTGCCCTAGTCGTTCAACGCATGACTCCGCTTCTTAAGGAACTTCGCAACGATGAATCTGATCTCCTCGGTGTACCACTTCGGGTTAATTTCCAAACGGTTAACGATGACGGAAGTTCGCAGCAAATTCTCTTTGGAGTAGCCCGAGAAATCTAAAAGATACGCGCTAATGGTCAAATTCCTCTCAACCTAAGAATTTGACCAATTAACCTTTTTTTCATTCTTCAATCGACATGGGTGCGTATACTTGTACCTCGAATAAACGTCGACTGTTATGAAAAATTGGAAATCACTTCTATTCTTAGCCTCGCTTTTTGTTACATCATTTGCTTGGTCGCAAGAGATGAATGTAAAAGGTACCGTATACGATACTACAGGAACTATCCCTGTTCAGAATGCAATGGCAATGGCGGTAAGAATGAAAGATTCTGTCTTACTCGGATTTACGCGATCTGATAAAAATGGTGAATTTGAACTGAAAGGTTTTCCCGCAGATACTTTCGCATTGACGGTTGACCACCCGGATTTCGATGAAAAGGTATACTACATTCTAGGACACGCCGAAAACAATGAAATTACCATCCCTTCTATTGTCATGCCCGCAGAAATGCAGGATGTCGAAGAAGTTGTGATCTACGCATACAAAGATCCTATTTATTACAAAGGAGATACCTTGGTTTATGTCGCTGATTCATTTGCCACACATGAAGGTGCCGTTGTAGAGGATTTGCTGAAGAAATTGCCTGGACTTTCTGTTGACAAAGATGGAAAAATCACTTCTCAAGGTGAGCAAATTAGTAAAGTACTTGTTGATGGAGATGAATTCTTCGGTGACGATCCAACCATTGCCACTAAAAACTTAGGTGCAGATGGGATTGAGCAAGTTCAAGTTTACGAAAAAGAAAACGAAGATGGTATCGGTGGAGATGATGAGAAAATCAAAGTCCTCGATTTGAAATTGAAAAATGATGCCAAAAAAGGTTATTTCGGACGAATATCTGGAGCTTCCGATTTCGCCCTCACCCCAATTGGAGATCCTGCAGTGATTGGAACAAATCCTTTCTACGAAGGAGAATTACTCTTGAACAAATTCAATGGTTCGCAAAAAATATCAGTCTTTGCTTTAGGTACGAACACACCACGATCTAATTTCGGTTGGGGTGACATGAAGAAATTCGGACTGGAAAATGAAAGTGCGACTGGAAATCGATGGAATCCAGGAGCTGGAAGTAATACAAGTGGTGTACCTCAAACCTTGATGGCCGGAGTGTACTACACGGATAAAATCGGTAAAGAGAAAAACACGAAAATCGGATTCAATTATTCGTACTATAACAACTATTTGGATGCCACGTCTGCAAGCCGTTCGCAGTACTTCTTGTCAGATACTTCTTATGTAACTGACGATTCAACGCGAAACATTACTGACAATCAATCGCACCGAATTAACTTCGAATTGGAAACGAAGATTGATTCATTGACAACCTTTAAAATTAAACCATCGATTCGTTTTGATCAAGGGAAGACGACGAACACAGACATTTCAGATTTCTTTGATTCGAACAACTCACAAACGCTTGGAACATTCGTAGAATCTGCAAATGATTCTAAAGGATACTCGGTAGATGGTTACGCAAGATTGAACAGAAAATTCATGAAGAAAAAACGTGAACTTGAAGTTCGATACGATTTATCTTACGACAAGAACAATACAGACGGATCGTTGGATTCAAGGACGAACTTCTTCTTCCCCCTGAGTTATTCAGACACCTTAGTTCAATCCAAAATCAACGATAACGGAAACACAAATCACTACGGTACGATAACTTACATCGAACCAATTGCGAAAAAACTGAAATTGGAGATGGAATACTTATATCAATACGGATACAGTGACCAAAACCGTGTGACACTTGACCGAAACGTAAGCAGCGGATTGTTCACTGATACGAACACGACATTCTCGAACATCTTCGACAATACGCGCCAACAACACCGCGTTGGAGTTGGATTGATTTATGAAACGAGCAAGCACACAATTCAAGGTACTGTTCGTGTAAGAAACATTGGAATTGACAACGTGAATCGAATTACCGATGATGTGATCAACCAAAACATCAACAACGTTTTACCTCAGTTCCGATACAGCTACAAACCAACAATGGGTAAACGTTTTAATGTCAACTACCGAACAAGCTCGCAACAACCTTCAATTAATGATTTGCAACCTGTTCCTGATAACACAAACCCGAATAGAATCCAAGAAGGAAACGCAGACTTGAAGCCAAACTACATGCACAGTATGAACCTTTCGTTCAACAATTGGAGTGCATTGACCGGACAATATGTTTACGCTGGAGCATACGGAAGTATCACAAACGATGCTTTCTCTTCTGAAACAGATTACGATGCTTTTGGTAGAACCGTATCAAAAACAATTAACGTTGATGGTAATGCAACAGCCTTCCTTTACAGTGGAGCAGGAATTCCAATCTTAAGTCGAAAAATAGAATTTCGACCTGAATTAAACGCTTCGTACAATCGATTCACGAACATCATCCTTGGCGAAGAAAACGTAACGAACAATTACGGAATTACTCCTGGCTTGAACATCGATTTCAACTTCTTTGGAGATTCTTTGGAACTTGGACTTACATCAAGTTACTCATACAACAACGCTGTTAGTTCATTGAACGGAACAACAACTCCTTACTCAATTGAAAACTACGGTGGATACGCTCAATGGAGATTACCAAATGGATGGGGAATTGGAACAGACATGACCTATACGCGAAACACGCAACCAGGAGACGGATTCTTCAACACTGACTTCTTTGTCTTGAATGCGGAGATCAGCAAGAAATTCTTGAAAACACAAAACTTAATGATTTCACTTGTTGGAAACGACATCCTGAATCAAAACATTAACGCTCGTAGAGAGATCAACGGAAACATTGTAACTGACTACAGAACAACAATTATTTCAAGGTATTTCCTATTGAAAGCAACATTACGATTTAATAACCGAAGAACGAAAGAAGATGATTTTAAATGGCATTAAGAAAAGCATAGCAACGGCAGTTGTAGTTTTAATCGCTACGACATCCTTTGCTCAGATGACATCTGGAAAGGTAGTTTTCTATCGAAAGATGAACCTCAAAAAGATGTTCAAAGACAATGAACGCGTTAAACCTTTCTTGAGTGATGACGTCACATGGCACGTGGATAGCTTCGCGTTATACTTCAACGATTCATTGTCGGCATTTGTTCCAATCGAAAGCGACGAACCTCAACAAGGAATGATGAAAATGTTAACGCCTCAGAACACGACGTACAAAAACATCAATCAGAACGAGCGAGTTGTAATGATGAACATGATGGGATCGGCTGTAACAGTAAAAGATACACTGAAACCACGTGTCTGGAAAGTAACAGAAAGCACGCGAAAAATTGCTGGATACAGATGTCGAAAATCTGTATTGGAATTAAATGACACTACCCGACTCTATGCTTGGTTTACTGTTGACCTCGTTCCGTCAATCGGTCCTGAAGGATTCGATGGACTTCCAGGTGCAATTCTAGGCTTTGCCAACGAAGAAGGTAGTATCGTTTACTTCGCAAAGCGCGTGGAAGCAATGGCCCCAACTGAGAAGCAAATAAAAGCTGTTTACAAGGAAAAAGAAGCGTACAAGGAAGAAGCACTAAAAGCTCTCCTACTCGAGAAAATGGGTAAATGGATCAAGAAAGAAGATCTGGATGCTCAGTTTGCGTGGATCTAGCATTCAGCTCTCCTCGACTCTGATATTACTTGATAAATTTCGCAAACACCTTGCTGTGAATCTCAAATGAGCAAACTTCTTTTCCAAAAAGCCTTTTTGGGAAAGTAACTGTTACCGAAGTAACTGGTTTCTTCAGTGCCTGATAAAGTTCGTCATCTAGGTAAATTTCAAACTCAGTTATTCCTTTCGAAAGAGTCTCTGAATACTCTGATTCTATATCCTTGGTATCCGAACTACACTTGATTGTTCCAGACTTGCTCTGAAACTCAAGCGCACATCCCTTGACTGATTTAATTTTAGGTGAACCAAACATGGTGATTCGCAAAAACTTGTAGCCATCGGCATCACTTCGCTCTCCGTGAAGCGTTCCAACTTCTCCTTTTCCGAAAGAAGGCTTACGAAAATCTTGAATTTTCTTAATTGCAACTTTGTCTACAAAGTCCTGTGCGTCTCGAATCAAGCGACCGCCAATACTCATAATGATAAATTATTTAATGTGTGGACTTCTAAAACTCCTAGAGAATGAATCACCCGTTCTCTGCAACTACTTCTTTCACTTCTGGAAGGTGTTGCTTTAACAATTGTTCAATTCCACCCTTCAGCGTAGCTGTACTCGACGGACATCCTGAACAAGCTCCTCGCAAAGTAACAGTAACAACTCCATCTTCGAATCCACGAAAATCGATTGCGCCACCATCGTTGGCAACAGCTGGGCGAACATATTCATCCAATAAATCAGCAATAGCGTCATCATATTCCGATGGAGCAAACACTTTTTGTGGTGCTTTGTTCTCTTCATCAGATTCAGCAACTGGCGTATCTTTTGGAGGCATCATTACCAAAATATCCTTCCCATCAGCAATCCATTCGCGAATGAATTCACGTAATTCCATGGTGATAAAATCCCAAGAAAGGTTATCCGTTTTGGTAATAGTAACAAAGTTTGATGCAATGAAAATCCCTTTCACAAATGGAAGCATAAATAGCTCTTCTGCAAATGGAGAATATCCTTTTGCCGATCCCATTGATTGAAACTCTACTGAATCTCCTGTACCCAAGAGGTGCTTATTCGCTACGAACTTCATCGTAGACGGATTCGGTGTCATTTCTGCGTATACTGTAACTGGAACTTTCATATCTAACTTTTGTACTACAAAATTAGTCGAAACATTTCAATTTAACTTCCTTTCTCCTGTTTATTCGGATTTCAAGAATGCGCAACATCTTGAACAGGTAGATTCAATAAGATGTTATATCTTTACTCTATGAGAAAACCGCAAGGCTTCATCTTATTCATTTCTGCCCTCTTCCTTCTAATTGGAAGTATTGGCGTAAATGTATTCTTGCATACCTGCGAGGAGGATGGAACGTTCGTTTCTTATTTTGTTCCTGCTGATGAAGACGAACACTGCGGAGATGCTCACGAAGAACTTCCTGTTTGTTGCGCAATAGATGAAACGGAAAAAGAAGATGACTGCTGCGGTGACGAAATGAAGCACTTCAAAGTTGATTTGGATTACTTCCAAAAGATCAACGCTCCTTTCGTTCCAATTTTTTACACTCCACAACCAATAAGAATCGTTAACGTTGAGTTGAATGAGGAGTACAGTGTCATTCACACGTATGCGAACCCTCCCCCCAAGAAGCGGAGCGTCAATCGCAGTCTATCACAAGTTTGGATCATTTGATAAAATGTGAAATTTCGTTCCAGTTCTCTTGGAACAGGAATCAAGCACATTATTAATATCAAAAGATTTAAATAATCATGAAATATATAATCCTAGGTATCGCGTTTTTCGCGTGCCTAACAGGAGCGAAAGCTCAAGTAAAAGGAGTTGTGTTGAGCTATTCAGCTGACCCAGCTCAAAAAAAACCAGTGTACAACGCTAAGGTTCGATTGGTCAACGCTCGACAAGGTACATACACTGAGGAAGACGGGACATTTGAGTTAATTCTCCCGAAAAACCTTCCAGATACAATGGTCATTTCGGCAATCGGATTCGTGAATGACACCGTGGTAGTAACCAAAAAGGATCGCTTTGCTGGTTACCAAATCACCTTGTTTTCGGATCAATTACTCCCCGAAACAATCGTTGCAGCAAAACGATCTGACCACTCAGTTCTACGTTTGAAGGTGCTCCATGTTGAGAACATCTCATCAGGTGAATTGAAAAAGGCAGCCTGCTGTAATCTTTCGGAATCCTTCGAGACAAATGCTTCGGTAGACGTGAACATCACGGATGCTGTTTCTGGCGCAAAGAAAATCCAGATGATGGGATTGGATGGTGTCTACACCCAAATCCAATTTGAGAACATCCCCTTTTTGAGAGGGTTGGAAAGTTCTTTTGGACTGAATTCAATGCCAGGAACATGGGTTGAATCGATTCAAATTACCAAAGGAACTGGAAACGTAGTCAATGGATATGAATCCATGGCAGGACTAGTTAACATTGAACTCAAGAAGTCTGAGCACATGGAGCGATTGTACCTGAACGGTTACGTGAACCGTTTCGGGCGTGCAGAACTCAACTTCAACTCCGGATTTCGACTTGGAAAAAAGTGGACAAGCGGATGGTTCGCACATGCATCTGTTGTTCCATTGAAAGTGGATGAAAACAACGACGGTTTCCGCGACATTCCAAACGGTTCGAATTTATCGGTTTTCAATCGCTACAGCTATGAAGGAGAGAAAATGGAAGCCAAGCTCGGATTCAACGCATATTGGGATCAACGAATTGGTGGTCAAACAAGCTTTGAAGGAACGAACTTCGCTCAAGCATATGGTGTTCTCATCGACTCTCGGCACATTGACGCCTTCGCTAAAACAGGATTCTTTCTGAAGAAACCCCTCCACTCTATTGGAGTTGTTTACAATGCGAAATACCA
>CAJQOB010000141.1 GCA_905479845.1 uncultured Flavobacteriales bacterium | reverse complement strand
TTTATTGCCATCGGAGCTCAATTCCATTGCGGTTCCGAAAACGTCTCCTGAATAGAGAGGATCTGCGTTGCCTTCACCTTCAATCATGTTGCCGCGAAGCACCCAGGCCGATCCATTCCAGTCGAAAACACGAACGATTCCACATTTGTAACCAAGAGAATTGCTGCCCCATGGACTGCTAACCGCCACGGTCATTCCATCAGCGCTTAAGCTTACGCACGAACCTGTTCCTTCCAGTGTCGGATCTGTTCCGAAAAAAGTGTCTCCCCGTTGTACCCAGTCCGTTCCGTTCCAATCCATGACTTTGGCATATCCAGAGAATGGAAAAAAATCATGATTCAATGGTGTGCCAAATGCTATTGTGGTTCCTGTAGAATCCATATCGATCGAGTGAGTTAAACCAATCTTATCTCCATCCGAGGCCCCGTCAATTTCAGTCCCCATTAATTGCCATTGTCCTAAACTTAGGACGGGTAAAATGGCGAACGCTAAATGCAATGTTAGTTTTATCATCTTGTTATTTTACTATTAAGGTTTACAAAGTAAATTTCATTCAATACCACGGAATTTGTTTCACGCCTACGCGTGAAACTACTGTTTACTTGAGTTTCGGGATGTTTATTGTTCCTTTAGATTGGAAATTTTAACCGCCTCTAGCAATAAGGAAATCTTCTTGTATTTAGATTCTTTGATCTCAAAGAATTCGTACATTCTCCGCAATGAAGAACCAATACCATCGACACTTAAGAAGGCCTTTGCGGCAATATCCTTGTTGGAAATTACAGGGTCATCAAGTAAAATGTTGAGTACGTTCCAATCCGTTTCATTGATTTTTCGTCCGATTGCCGATTCAATTTTGATACGATCCAAACGAAACCCTACGGCATCACTAATCGGTTCATCATTTTTTCGATTGGCCTTGAGCGTTTCAATTTCTTCTAGAAGCGATGTTTTTTCCCGTTTGTTTTCCGCGTTTCTTCGACGGAAGAATAGGAAAAGCGATAATAACACAACAAATGCGATACTTACGATTACTATAAGCTGATTGGATTGAGAACGTATTAATTTCAATTGTTCTTTTTGATTGTTGTTTTTCTGTTCAGACAGCTGCTTTTCATATTCATCTCTAATGGTGACCTTAATGATGTCAAAATTTCTGTTTTCTGCATCCAAACTGTCGCTGTACAAGGTGTACTTTTCCAGCAAGTTAAGGGATATTTCAGATTCCCCTTTGGCCTTGTAGCATTTGTAAAGCAAATCATAAACGTCTTTCTTCAAGCTCAAATCTACTTCATCAGATGTATTAATGAATGACAAGGCTTCCTCCGCAACTTCAGTGGCTCCGTCGAGATTTTCAGTCAAGGTGAGCCTCGCCAAGGATACCTTGTATTCGATGGTTGAAGATGCATTTTCGATTTCCTCAGAGATTCGAATGCTGTTCTTGATGCTTTGGACAGCTTTTTCTATTTCGTCATTCTTCTCATACATTCGCGCGAAGAGGGAGTGACAAATACTAAGGCTTATTTTATCGTTTTGTTTTTCAAGGATTTCCAATGCCTTTTCATTAGAATGCATTGCTTTTTTTTCTAGGTTGAGTTCGAATTGAGCCGCAGCAATGCTCAACCAAATATATCCCGAGCTTTCTGCGGTATCGAGTTCTTCCAAAATTTTCAGTGATCTCTTGAAATAAATATGTGCTGATTCAAAGTCAGTTATTTCGAAAAAGATCAACCCAAGGTTATTGAGAATCTTCGCTTGTTGTTCAAGCATGTCTTTTTTCTCAAAAATCGCAAGTCCTTTTCTGTAATTGTCAACCGCCTGTTCGTAATCTCCCCGCATGACATGGATTATTCCTCGATTCACGCGGTTAGAAGCCATGCTCAAGGAATCGTCATACTTTTTGGCTATTTCGTACCCTTTTTTGAGAACCTCAATGGATTGCTTGTTGTCCCAAATCATTGAAAGTGATTGAGCTTTGTTTCCAAGCGCTAGTAACATTTCATGTTTGGATTCCACCTTTTGGGCAAGCGTGAAATGCGGATCACTTGATTCTATTATGCGCTTCGGTTCCGACAAAACGTGAAGCTGATAGTAAGCTTCAAACGCGGCAAAACGATTGTCATGGCTTTCTTCCTCATTTTCCCAAATGGCGCGAATCGAGTCTGATTTAGTTTGTCCGTAGCAAGAAGTGCCACCAAGGATAATTACCAATACCAGTGAGCATACTACAAATATTTTAAGCCTTGTTGCGCGCATAATTGTCTTCGGATACATCAGATTTATCGGAACTACTGTTCCTTGCTACGTTTAATTGCATTCATAAGTAAGGCAATTTTTTTATACTTGGTTTCCTTCACTTCAAAATACTCATACATTCTTCGCAGTGAGGAGCCAATTCCGTCATCACTTAAAAATGCCTTTGCCGCTATCTCCTTATTGGTAATCATTGGGTCGTCTAGCAAAATTTGAAGAACCTTCCAATCCGTTTCATTTAGTTTTCGATTAATTGAGGACTCAACTTTCTCCCGATTAAGTGCAAACGCCTGTGTATCCATCGCTAAATTGGAGCTTTTAGCCGATTTTAACTCTTCGAGTTCAACTAACAATTCCTCGCGTTTTTTGCGCATTTTAATACTTTTCGATCTGAAGAAGAATAGGAGACTCAAAATGACGACCACGGATACGGAAATGATCCAAAAGTTTTTCTTGACCTGTGAAAGTTTCAGCGCAGCCTGAGCTTCTTGATTTTCAAGTTGAGTTTCAACCAACTCAATCTCGAATTCATATTTCACCGCTTCTCGAATAGTAGCGAAATTGGTTTCTTCAATCCGCATGTTATCGCTACTTGCTAAGTAAAGTTCATGCATCTTTAGAGATTTCTTGTAATCGCCTAGTTCTTGAAAGCACCGATAAAGTAACTCGAAGGCACCTTTTCTAATGTCTTGGGGTGTACCATCATTTATTTTTTCTAGAACACTAAGACCGATATCGAGGGCTGCTTCAACGTCATTTTTGAGTACGATACTTCCTTTCAATGTTAATCCTTCCAGTGTTCTCAATTCATTATTTACCGTTTTATCTATTTCAAGACTTCTTTTCAGGTAGAGGGACGCTTTGTCATCGAGGTTGAGCTTATGGTAGCAAGATGCCAGCATATAGTAGCAAGATGATTCATGAAATCTGTTCTTTTCTTTTTTGAAGAAGTCGAATGCCTGCTCAAAATCTTCGATTGCCTCCAAGTACATTTTTTTACTGTGCTTAGCAGTTCCCATGTTCAACCAAATCAATCCCAATTTGTCCCTGAAATTGAGTTCTTTCGATCTTCTTTCGGCTTCATCGAGGTACTGAAGGGACAAATCATAGTTTCCAATCAACTCATAGACCGCCGCAAGGTTATTTAGACAGGTTAACTCGAGTTTTTCCAGGCCGCTTTCCTTGGCCAGTTTGTTCCCTTTGTTGAATGCCCTGATTGACCCTAAGAAATCGCGTTCGTCAACAGCAATCGAGCCCGCTAGAAGATAAGCTCTCAGTAAGTTTTTCGGTTCATTTGTCTCTTTTGCGATTTTCAGCTCCTGATCCAAGCTTGCTTTTGAGGCTTCAAGATTTCCTTGGTACAATTGGATGGCTCCTCGTTGATGAAGAGCATTAAGTCTTTCAGAAGTCGATCCCTTTTTCTTGGAGAGTTGAAGGTGATAATCCGTTAGTTTGAGGTTAACTTCTAAATCGGATTGATTGATTTTGTATTGAGATGATATCGCGCTGAAGCGAACGGAATCGGGTAAGCTTTTATCGAGCCAAATTTTTTGCAAAGAATCATAAGAAGACTGCGAATTTGAATAAAAAGGTATTAAAAGCAGAATATTAAAAATGACTTTTAGGATCATATAATTGCAAGGATTCGATTACTAAAATACAAGAGAAGACGAATAAAGCAAAATATAAAACGACCGAAGACCAGCTTATCTTGGAAAGAAATCGATGTTTCGAGTACTAGTGCCGTGAAATGACTTGTATCAAGGACTAGAAAAACACTTGAAAGCCTTATAATAGAAGGGCGGTGACAGTATCGACGTGTGAGAGTTATTGGATTTGGGTTTTTCATGAAAATATGCGATTTCACCCCTAGCCGTGAATCGGACTCACCCCTTGACGTGATGATTTTTCCTTTCTCAGAGATAGATTTGCGCATATCACTTCCGTTTGGATAATAACGAAAGTAATTACCATGAAACTCGCACTCCCCCTTCTACTAGTTTTGTTAATCTCTTTTTTTGGAAATGCCCACAAGCATACTCTCTAACTGGCGCATTAGGCAATCGTTTCTTCCATTTATCCAAGTATTTAGTTGTGATAAATTCATCCTTGGTACCCCAAAGAATAAGCCAAGGCTTTTGTTCTAAACGGTCTAAACTTAGCCACTGTTCTTGATAAAAATCAGACGATCCAACCAATGATTTTCCAAGGTTCAATAATGAAGCCCTTGAAGATTTATTAGGAAAAGGTTTAATGTAATGCTCATGAGTTTTTTTAGATAGATTTTTCTTTTCGTGAAAGCCTTTTTTAAGTAGATACTTCGGTGAAAAATTCATTCTTAGGTAAAGAAACTTAGCAATGCCACTATTGATTATGTTATCCACTTTCTGCGCTTCAGGGTTGGTTTTTGTTTCCCAAAGCCATGTATTAAACATTACAACTTGTTTGATTCTATCGTGAACCTGAATTGCCGAAGAAAGGCCTATTGGTCCTCCAAAATCGTGAACAGCAATAGTTATTTTTTTTAGGTCGAGCTTCTCTATAAATTCAGTTAAGTTGAATGAATGGGATTCAGGTTTTTCATCAAATGCTTCAGGCTTTTCGGATAATCCAAAACCGATATGGTCGATTGCGATGCATCTATAATTTTTTGAAAGTTCAGCTATATGTTCTCTATAAAGAAAGGACCAGGCTGGAGTACCGTGAACAAATAAAATGATATCTCCTTCTCCTTCATCTACATAATGCATTTGTCCTGCACCTAGGGAGATAAACCTGTTTTCGAAGGGATATAGAGCGGTGTCTAACCATTGCTGTGATTGTATTGATAAACTCATTGTTGATCGTGTTAAATATGTTTCATTCTTATTTCGAAACAAAGATCACGCAATGCAATCAATCCATTCTTGGTATAAACCAAGATTTTAAATTTTCACAGTTCCAAGTAATTTACTAAGATTGGTTGGGTCCATTCTGAGATAAGATGCAATGTCTTTTTGTGATGCTATTTTCAGTAAATGTGGACTTCTTGTTGTGAACTTTCTGAACCTAGTTTCTATATCAAATGCCATTAACTCATAATACCGATTTAATGTGTCAATTAGCAAAATCTCCGTTGCTTTTCTAAACAAGGTTTCAATCGATCTGTGCTTTGCCATTAAATCTTGGTGTCTCTTAAATGAAATACGCAGGAATTTACTATTCGTAATTGTTGTCAAAAAATAGTTAGAGGGTGATTGATTCAAAAAGGATTGAGGAATTCCAGAAAAAGAAGGGGGAATAGGTAAAGGCAATGACAGACTCTTTACCTTCATTCTAATAGTAAGATTTTTGAACTCCCTCAAGTACGAAATACATATACTGTTCTGTATCCCCTTCACACGTCATGATTGTGTTTTTTGGAACTGAGTGCTCTGTCCAAAAAGAAAGATATTCTTCAAGAATAGAATCTTCTACTGCGTGTATTTGGGATAGAAATTCTTTCATCTTCTAACGTGCAATTATGGTTGGTGTCTAAGGTTTAATATTACTTAGTTGCCGTGTTGCATCCTTTTCGTTTTAAAAAATCAGTTCATTGATGGCATCCCACAAGTTGATCCGCTTTTGCAAAGATTGTTTGGCCACAGTCTCAACTTCAGACCATTTTGATTCATCGTTTCCACATAAATGCTCAACCATTTGAAGAGATAAGGGTCCGTGTTGGTCCCCATCTAGTTCAATGTGTCTTTCGAGATAATATTTCAATTTACTGTAATGATGACCCTCTATGCGCGATTTCTCAATTATTTCCAGAAACATGTCAGGAATAACATCTTCTCTGCCAAAAGTGAAAGATGCCGCTATGATATGTAGTTTTTGTGTTTCTATTAGAGAGAAAGTATAATTAACAAAGTCCTGTACAGCATTGTGCAATCTCATCTCCTTTAGTGAAAAGCCCACAGGGGAATTCGATTCAACTAGCCTTATGAAATGTTCTATTTTAGCAGTGCTCGCTCCAACTTCATTCATGGCATCCAAGTACATCTCAAAATGACTCATTGGCTCTCCCAACTCGTTGAGATCACTTTCTTCTCCATGAACTATTTCATTAATAAACCGAGCAAGAATAGGTTGTTTTGATGGGGTCCATGGCACACTAACAGTTGTCAACTCTTGTTGGAGTGCTTTAAGTAATGACATAAAATCCCATACTGCATATACATGATTCTCCATAAATATGCGAACATCATCAACTTCTTTAATGCTATCATAAAGAGGATGGTTACGAAGGGAATGTCGCATTCCTTTTATACTGTTTTCTATTGATTCAATTTGATTCATCTATATGTACCGTATCTTAGATAAGAAACGTGTGGGTTTCTACTATGGTTGTTTTTTGGGCGTTGTTCTCCTTCGTTTTTTCAAAGTTTGAATTGAAAAGAAAATTGTCCTGACGGAATGATAGGTAGCCTAAGCCCTTCCCAGATACCTGGTCCTCCAACGTAATAATGTACTTTCTCGTATGCGATTACTCCCAAGCCTAAAGACAGACTCAGATTGAATCGGTTGTTTATTCTAAAATCTCTACCGAATCTTCCATTTATATACGTCCGTTTACCTAATGCTTGTATTTCTTGTGTTCCTTGCTGTGTTTCCGTAGAGGACCCAGGAGTGACAATTGAAACATTGGTGGAATCATTAGATCCCAGCTCTGTCCATTGCACATATGACATTCCAAGACTCGTGTACCAAGGTTTTTGAGCGGAAAATTCACTTCGTTTTTTTCCTAAGTGTAAAGCAGCATTTCCGTTCAGAGTAAATTCTTTCTCTCGAAATGTTGTGCCACTACTAGCATCAAAATGCCACTGCTTATGATCGACTCTAATTCCTCCATGAAACATTTCAGGGTAGCCAGCACCTACAAACACATTAACATTTGTAGCCCCGTCATTTTGTTGACAATAGGCCGGACCGACAAAAATAAAAGGCAATATGAATGCTAAAATTTTCATGATTTAAAATTACATACACGACACTTAGTTAGGCAAGGAATGAATCTTTACCGAGGTTGCCGTTTCGGCGAAGTTAAAAATAGATTTGTGAATCCAAAAATGATTTCTCGAAGCAAGTATGGTGTGCAGGTGCGATTATGGGGACTGGCATCTAGTATAGAGAATTGACGATATATACTTTTTTGATATAAATGATCGTTGTAATACCACTATATTTAAAACAAGGAATAAACTCTAATTCTTTCACCCCACACCTTCATTCTTTTTCTTCTCTCTAGCCTCATTGGTGGAATTAAATCATTTCCCAATCCATCTAAATCCATAGAAGGGAAGATAGTGACTAAAATCAATGTGAGAAATGTATAAAACAAAAAAAAAGCTCGAATCGAAATTGAAGCTTTTTAGTGAACCGGCAGGGTCAAAAGTCGAACCGCAATTTTTGAAGTGAAAATGGAGTTAGTCGTCGTCAACAGGGAAGTGTAGAGATTTTTTGAAATGTTAACGAATGTTAATGAGAGTTCGTTTTTATCTATTGTGGGTTTTAGGACTGCGTGTTAATTCATTCTTTTAAAATTTGATCTTAACACAGTGTCCGTTTTATAATCAAAGTCTACTCAACGAACACGTCTGATTTTTGGGAATCAGAAACCTCTAGGATGCTATAAATACTTAACTTCAAAACGATTGTTTTGAAATAGATTTAATTTCCTGCTTGAATTGTTTCAAGCTTTTACAACTCCGAAAACTGCATAATCTTTTCCTTTTTCAACAGCCCAGCCCACATTGCCATAATCAAAGTGCCAATATTCTTTGAGATCGCACACGAAATCTTCTTGTTCAAAAAGTCCGATCAATAAATTTCTATTTTCCATTATCCGATCGCTCATTTCAGGATGGTAGGGATAGCATTTTTCGTTTAATTCAATATGAAGACCTTGGTTAGTTCCAAAATCTAATATCTGTTTCGTGTCATTATCTTGAATCAGAGCATCAATGGCTCCTCCTGTTGCATGCGTGGATTTGTTTGGAGGAGCGATAAAATTCGATGTAATCGATTTAATGTCGTTCGACGATTTATCGGGGAAATCTTGTTGTATTCGAAGAATGGTTTGTTCCCAAAGCATACGCTGATGTCGAAATGAACGCCAAGCCGATCGAATGACCAGTGTTTTATTCTCTTGACCTAGTTTTTCGCTTATTCTTCGAATTTTGTCGTACAACTCTTCTCGTACCAGATACTGATAGTTCTCCATGATAGAAGGCTCATAGATTAATGGGAAGTCTACATCTTTTAAGCTAACTAAGGGAGAATCATTTTCAAAAATGAGGCAATCTTCAGCAAGTTCTTTGTGTAATCGATCTTTGATTTCAACGGATGTACAATATGCTTTTGTATTCATTTAATGGGGATAATTGTTTTATGAACGTAGGGAGATGTCATTAGCGAGAGCAGTGCTGAGTAATTGAGATTAAAGCGTACTTCACTGCCAACAGTCAATTTGCTTTGTTTAGGATCAATGAGCAAATGGTCGCTACTTCCACCTAGTATTTTTATCTCTCCTTTCGGTGACAAGCCGGAAAAATGTACATCCTGTTGACCTATTGCAAGAATCGCTCTTTTGATTATTCCAACATCTTTAAGAATGACG
>CAJQOB010000140.1 GCA_905479845.1 uncultured Flavobacteriales bacterium | reverse complement strand
CTGCCAACGATTCTATTTGTGATGGCGAAACAGCCGTTTTGGTATGTACCAACACTGGTGTAACGTACGAATGGTTCTTTGACGGAACATCAACTGGAAATACAAACGATACGCTTAACGCAACCCTTGCGGGAGCATATGTTTGTGAAATTGACAACGGTACTTGTGTAGTTCCTTCAGATACAATCCACTTAACAGTATCAAATGTTCCAACAGCCGTTATCACTCCTTCTCCAAATGCAACTATTTGTGATGGTGATACCTTAGAGCTTCTTGTTAATTCAGGTGGAGGTCAAGCAACTTTCCAATGGTATATGGACGGAGCGACGATTCCAGGAGCTACCAACAGCTCTTACTTTGCAACAGACGCAGGGTCATACAATGTGATGAAAACGAATCAAAACGGATGCTCCGATTCATCAGCAGTTGCAACTGTTATTACTGTTAACCCTAGTCCAACTGTTACTACCACCCCTTCTTCTGTAGACATTTGTACTGGAGACAGCGTAGAGATTACTGTCAATGCTGGAGGTGGAACAGTCCAGTGGACGCTAAATGGTACAGACATCGTTGGAGCAACGAGTGGTTCTTATTTTGCAAGTGCTGCAGGCTCATACAATGTTATTAAAACGAATATGAATGGGTGTTCAGGAACTTCCGCTACACCTTCTATTGTTTCAGTAAACCCTTTACCTCCAGTATCACTTTCCCCTTCTGGAACTGTTAATTTCTGTGCTGGAGATAGTGTTGAGATTACAATCACAGTTGGAGCCGGTGGAGGTTCTTTCCAATGGTACTTAGACGGAACTGCGCTTGCTGGATCTACAAACTCTTCGATTTTTGCTAGTGCTGAAGGAGCATACAATTTGGAAAAAACAAACATGAATGGATGTTCTGACACATCAGCAGTTGCTACTGTTCTAGTTGACACATGTTCAAATAACTTATTTGAAATTGAAGGTATAACATTCAATATCTTCCCAAATCCAGCTTCAACGAGCGTAACGATTGAATTCAACTCATTCACGAATGCAGATATCATGGGACTTCAATTGGTAGGTCTTGACGGCAAAACAGTTCGCGTATTCAACGTTGATGAAGCAAATTCAAACGGAACGTCTATTGATGTTTCTGATGTGAATTCTGGAGTTTACTTCATTCGTATGACTACTTCACACGGTCAAATTGTGAAGGAAATCGTTATTGAATAATACTTAGTACTAATTCTTAGTACAGCATCCCGCTTTTCCGTTAAGGAAGAGCGGGATTTTTTTGTTTCTGAAATTGCAACAGAAACCCTATTTTGACCTATCAATATTAATAGTAACTCCTATGACGAAAGATCTATCCGAAATCAGAGAAACAATTACTTCAATCTTAAAAGAACACTCGAACGTTTTGAAGATCACTGCAGATACAGATGACAAATTTGAAGTTTCTGGGACTGTAGAAGCTATGCAAGGTAAAAAGAAGGTTGATGGCATCTACTTCTCAACAGTTGTTCCAAAGCCGAAGGATGTACGCTTCTACTTCTTCCCTATTTATACTCATAAGGATGAGCTCGGAGAACTTCCAGAAAACTTAAAAAAGTCACTCAAAGGAAAGTCATGTTTCCACATGAAGTACATGGATAATGACATGGAACAAAACCTTCGAGAATTAGTGAAGAAGTCAGTTAAACTGTATCAAGCAGACGGGCTCCTTGCCAAATGAGTCCTGACTATACTAGCAGGCTTTCGGCAAATTAATCTTCATATTAATGTGCATCCATTTCGTTGGATGTTCATTGGACTCACCGTAGACCTGTAAATCGTAATCGATACCCCAATCACTTAAATCGATCTGACCTTCCAAAACAAGCATTGAAGTCATCGATGCTTTGGAATTTCGAATGCCTGAGACAAAGAATTTCACATCGCTTTCAACGCCTTTAATTGACAAAATTCCATTCACTTCGTACCAATCCACTCCCATTGTATGCACGCGAGTCGACTTGAATTTGATATTTTCCTTTTTCTCTCCGTTGATAAACACCCCAGGCGTTTGAACTCTTGATGTAATCTCCTCAACGCTGCAGGTAACAAAGGTTTCAGGATCAATCTCAAATGACATTTGCATGTCCTCAAGTGGATTGCCACCATCTGTTCGATTCGATGTAATCACTTCCAAGTTTTCAACTTTACCAGAAAACGGACTACTACAATGTCCATGTGTCACAAATAAGTTAACCATTTGCTGTTCGGTGGAGGTCTCCTCGACTTCTTTCTGAAGTTCTGGTTCGATAGAACTTCTATTTGCAAACGCACTAAAAACGATGATCACCACCAAGGCAATGGCAGACATCAGGAATACATTGATTTTTTTCATAACTCAGATTTTATTTCTACATCCAAAATATGTATGGAATACCGAAGTCTCAGTTAATCAATGTAAAACAGTGTAAAGAATCATTTACTCAGCTAAACGAACGCAATGGATGCACTAATAATGAAAATTGCCGCCCAATAAGTCGATAATATTAAGAACTCCGCAACCTTGAACTCTCTCACGAATTTATTGTAGGCTATAACGGCATCTGAAAAGGAGAACAAAATCGAACTCAACCCAAGTAAATAGTAAATTGGTGCATTACCCGAAACAGACAAACCAATTGCTTGCCAATCCATTACGATTATAGCCAAGAAATACAAGGCCACTGGAATTGCGTATGACTTCAAATGTGGCAACAAGAATCGGAAATACGCGAAACCCAATACTAAAAGAACTGACAGAATAATCAGGTTGTCTTCAAATCCGAAAAGTGACGAGAACGCATAAATAAATACAATGTGAGCAAGCAGAAAGGAAAGTAGACCATAAACAAACCACTTATGCTTAAGCAACAATACGTCTCCGATTAATGCGAATACCAATCCGACTAGTACCGTCCAACCGTAATATGAATCGTTCTCAACACTCAGAATCGTAGCTAGTGAGATGATGAGAATCGTTGTGATTGGCTTCAAAACTGAATATACATTCTGCTTCTGGCGAAAATAAATCGCTATTCCCGCCGAAACGAGAACTAGTAATGCAAAAATGGCGATCAACATAAAGCGAAATTAGAGTTTTAGTCACGAAAAACACCATTGTATTCCTTCAAAGTTGATAATTTAGATTAGGACAAATGAAATAACACCATCTTAATGCAAAACAAAACCAAATCCCCTATCATATTCCCTTGTGGGATCTCCATGAAAAACAGATTCATGTTGGCTCCTTTAACGAATCAGCAAAGTCATGAAGATGGTCAACTGTCTAATGATGAATTTCACTGGCTCGCTCTCCGAGCCAAAGGTCAATTTGGACTTGTCATGACCTGCGCCTCTCATGTTCAAGAGATTGGAAAAGGATTCCCTGGACAACTTGGAATCTTTGGGGATCAACTCATCGATGGGCACAAAAAACTAACGGCGAAAATTAAATCTCACGGAAGTATAGCTGTCATTCAATTACATCACGCAGGAATGCGGTCACCAAAAGATGTAATCAACCAGCAAGCAGTTTCTCCTTCTGACAATGAAAAAACGGAAGCGCGGGCACTTTCGTTTGAAGAAGTAATTGAGCTCCGAGAAGACTTTATTAATTCGGCGGTTCGTGCACAAGAATGTGGTTATGACGGTGTTGAAGTTCATGGGGCTCACGGCTACATTCTCACACAATTCTTAAGCGCTGAAATCAATAAGCGAACTGACGAATACGGCGGTTCACTCGAAAATCGATCGCGACTTCTATTTGAGATAGTTCAAGGAATTAGAGAAAAATGTGGAAACAACTTCTTGCTTGGAGTTCGCTTGTCACCAGAGAAGTTTGGAATGGACCTTCAAGAGGTAAAAACCATCTCTGAACAACTAGCAAATGAAGCCTTAATTGACTTTTTGGACATTTCACTTTGGGATTGCTTCAAAATGCCAGAAGATGAAAAACACCAAAACTTATCCCTCCTAGAACATTTTACTTCTCTCGACCTCAAAAAGGTCAAGCTTACCGTCGCTGGAAAGATTAGATCGGGTAAGGATGTTCACAGTATTCTTGATTCTGGAGTGGATTTTGTCACTATTGGAAGATCGGGAATTCTCCATCATGACTTCCCGAAACAAGTGATACAAAACTCCGACTTCAAACCTATAGAAACTCCCGTTTCAGCCAACTACTTGAAGCAAGAAGGGCTCAGTGACAAATTCGTGGAATACATGCGGCGATGGCCTGATTTTGTCCAAAATGAAAAGTGAATAACTCTGTGTAAGCAGAAGCGTTACCAATTTGATTTTTTATAAATTTGATTTCTAAGACAACTCAGACATGAATAAAATTATCACGGCTATAGCTTTTTGCATCGTTTCAACCCTTGGATTTTCTCAAAACTCCGATTTAGGAAATTGGTGGATCTATTTCGGGAATAAAAAAATCAATTCTAAGTTCAATTGGCACCACGAAGTTCAATACAGAAACTACAATGCCATCGGAGACTTGGAACAACTGCTTTTGAGAACTGGAATTGGTTACAATCTCACCGAAAAGAACAACAACCTTCTTTTAGGATATGGTTTTATTAGAAGTGAGAACTACGTCCCGTTGGTTGAAGACAAAGCGGTCGTTAATGAACACCGCGTTTACCAGCAGTTCATCACAAAACAGAGTTTTGGTCGTGTGAAGGTGCAGCACCGCTACCGTTTGGAAGAAAGATGGGTGGATAATCAAGATTTCAAATTGCGTTTTCGCTACTTTTTAGCCTTGAACGTACCGTTAAACAACAAGGACATGGTAGACAACACGGTTTATCTGTCAGCATACAATGAGCTATTCATCAACCATAAAAACAATCTTTTTGATCGAAATCGATTGTACGGAGGCGTTGGATATAAGCTGAATTCATTGGTACGATTTGAATTGGGATACATGAATCAGTTTTTTGGAAGTGCTAACCGAGATCAATTGAACGTCATCGCGTTTTTGAGTTTTTAAGTTTTTGAATGAAATTCCTACTGCTTGTTTTATGGGAGGCTTGACTTTTACGTCGTGCTCTGAAAATCGGGGCAGTTCTCATATTGCTTTTTATCGGCATTCTTGGTTATTTTTCTCTCAGGAACGTTGGAGAAACTCAGGCGAAAATCACACCGTTGACTGAGCCTTGGGAGAAAGTTGTTCCTTATCAACAAGTTCCTGAAGGAATTGGTTCACTGAGCGCCGAACACTGTGGTTCCTGTCATCAAGACCATTACGCGGAATGGAAACTATCCACACATGCTAATGCTTGGACGGATTTAAAATTTCAATCGGAACTAAAAAAAGAATCAAGCCCCTCCTTTTGTATCAATTGCCACATTCCTTTGGAGAATCAACAAGAACACATTGTTCTGGGCATGTTCGATGGTGATATTTATCAACCTGCAACAATAAAAAATCAACGTTGGGATAGAAAATTGCAGAACGAAGGAATAACCTGTGCAGCATGTCATGTAAGGGAGAATGCCATTACTGGCCCCACTGGAACGAAGAAAGCTCCTCACAAAACGATAAAGGACACCAAACATTTATCTGAATCCTTGTGCCTTAACTGTCATAATGCAACTGCAGTTATCACACCGACTCTAGCTTGCTCATTCGAGACAGGTGATGAATGGAGCGCTGGGCCGTTCAAGGATGAAAAGAATTGTATTGATTGCCATATGGAGCAGCTTGAACGCCCATTCTATCTGGTTATGAAGCAAGGAAGAGCCGCTTTCATTCCTTTCCTGGTTCTGGAATTCCAAAGCATTCTTCTTTAGAGTCCAATGGACTAAACGGATTATCATTTCATCCGGGACCACTGAAATCAGTTTATTCTAAAAATCAAGCGGTAAACTTCGATTTTCGAGTTATGAACGAACATGCAGGTCATAAGGTTCCAACAGGAGATCCAGAGCGATTTATACTTATTGATTTCAAACTTATAGACTCTCAGAGAAATAGTTTCAGCAAAGACCGAACGAATTGGGGAAACATGGGAATGGTATCCAAAGGCACGTAAGGCTAGCGACAACAACCTCAATCCACAAGAAGAAAGAACATACACCTTTGATAAAAAAGGACTTACAAGCGGGAAATACACCTTGAAAATTGAAGTTACGCGACACCGATTGGACGAGAAAACAGCTAAGTACAACAAACTTGGGGATGAATATCCTCTCTTCATTTCAATTTACCAAAAACAGTACACCTTTACTGTTAAATGATCAATTAGGCATTTGCAATTTTTTTTTCGTCAATAGCATCAACTTTGGAGTACCTTTACATCGATATAAAACACGATCGTTTTGAAAAACTTCAAAGAATTAGGAATTAGTGAAGGATTGGTAAAAGGACTTACTGAACTAGGAATTATTGAACCAACTGACATTCAACAGAAGGTGATTCCACTTCTACTTTCCGAAAACTCCGATTTGGTAGCGCAAGCACAAACAGGGACAGGTAAAACAGCTGCTTACGGACTTCCTTTATTGGAACAAGTGGATCCTGAAAACCGCGCAGTTCAAGGACTCATTCTTTGTCCAACACGTGAATTGGCTCAGCAAGTAGCCAAACAACTCTTCAAATTCACGAAGTATTCAACGAAGGTTTTTACCGAAGCAGTTTACGGAGGAGAAAAAATCGATCGACAGATTGCTTCACTCCAGCGCCCTACTCAAATTGTGGTTGCTACTCCAGGAAGACTGATTGATTTGCTCAAGCGAAAAGCTGTTGATTTGAGCTCTGTACAAACTATTGTTTTGGATGAAGCAGACGAAATGCTCAGCATGGGGTTCAAAAAAGAACTGGACGAAATTTTGAACTCCCTCTCTTCTATCGAAAACAAATGGCTGTTTTCTGCAACTATCCCGAATGGGATACAAGAAATCATCTCGAATCACCTTTCTAAGGATGCAGAGCGAATTACCGTTAACCGTGGAAACATCGTTAACAAGAAAATCTCACATCAATACGTTGTTTGTGATGATTCTGAAAAGATGCATGCTTTACTTCAATTCCTTAAATCGGAACACAAAAATCGAGGAGTGATTTTCTGTAAAACCAAAGCGGCAACACAGAAACTGGCGAAGCAGTTAATTGCTCGAAACATTGCCACAGATGCTATTCACGGAGATTTGCTTCAAAAAGAACGAGATAAAGTAATGCGCGCATTTAAGAATGAAACACTGCGCATACTTGTTGCTACAGATGTTGCAGCTCGAGGGATTGACATATCAGACTTGACCTTTGTTGCGCACTATCAACTTCCTGAAAGTGATGAATATTACACGCATCGAAGCGGTCGTACCGCACGTGCCGGAAAAGAAGGTGTTTCAATGTGCTTTGTGAGTACTTCTGAAATTAAAACATTGAGAAATTACGAGCGAACATTGGGCTTGAAATTTCATCAGGTGAAATAGAACTCCTTATCACTCACTCTTCTTTAGCTTCTTCACTTTTTGAAGCATCAACTTTGTAGCTTCTTTTGCCGCTCTATTGGTTTTGTTCAGTCGAATGGCCTGTTTGTAATTGTAGATTGACAAGTCATATTATTTATTCATCATGTACGCTTCTCCAAATATCTGCCGTTACGGATACTTGATGTACTCCAAGAATTTTGGATCAGCTGCTGAAGCTTTTTCACTATCGAAATCCAAGCTTAATATTCTACCTTCGGTACGTCTATTTAACTGATGAAGCATCTCGAACAACTCCATATTCGTTTGCTTAAACTGATTAATGTATCTCTCTGTCAAAACTATTTTCTCAACTCCATCTAAATCAACAGGTTCTGAAGTCATGTACTCATCGTCCTTCTTCCAAACAGTCTTCGGAGAGTTTTCTCCTTTTCCGATTGGAACAATTCTTCGAGGATCGATACCTTTCTCTTCCACAAGATACTTGTAACATGCTCTAGCTCTATTTTCTGATAATTTACCATTCATCTTACTTGAACCTCGAGAATCCGTGTGTGAGCTCAATTCAAGAACTAGCCCAGGGAATTCTAGCATTAGCTCGTAAACATATAGTAACGAATCAGGTGAATTGATACTTTCATCACTCAATAACTGCCATTGATTCACAGGATATCGAACCTCTGGTAATCGGATCTCCTTGTTTTCAGGTGGTGCTGGCTCCGTAATTGAACAACTCGTCATTGCAGTTTGTCCTATCGCATCAACTACTGTTAATGAATACTCACCATACTCTAACCTTGATAAATCTTCAGTTGAGAGTCCATTTGACCATGTAAATGTAAAGGGCTCAACTCCACCTTCCATTATCGCGTTAATAGCTCCATCGCCAGCCGCAAATTCAGAAATGTTTGTAGCCTCACACGAAACACTAAGAAGTGGTGGTGTGTAAATCTCTATCATGTAAATATCGCTCTTCTCTCCATCGCGATTACTTGCCCAAAAAGCGTTCTTCCCGTGGTATACGAAATGTGCATCGAATTTAGGTGAGTTAATACGATTCCCAAGATTTACTGGTTTGGACCATTCTGTCCAGCCATTTCCTTTAACTGAGTAAAAGATATCAGCATCTCCTTCTCCACCGAATCCATTACTCGAGAAGAACAAGGTATCTTGTGTTGGGCACAAAAACGGAGAAATTTCGAATCCAGTAGAATTGATTGTGCTCCCCATGTGAATTGGTTTTGACCATGAGTCTCCTTCTTTCAAACTAACATAAAGATCTTCTTGCCCCAGAGAATTACTTCCAACAAAAGACATTACAATTACGTCCTCCTTTTCACTGACATGAAATTGATAGAACTCACCGTCAATATCTAAATCAGAAATTACAATTGACTCTGGATTCGACCATCCGCTAGCTTTTTTCTTTGCAAAGGAGATTCCCTTTTTCTGGTCTTTTTTACCCAAATATGAGTTCAGCAAAAATAGTCTATTTCCATCAGTGCTCATTCCAATTGCTGCATTGTGCATTTTGTTGTTAAGACCATCAACACGCTTCGTATTGGTATAACTCCCATCCTCTTGTCTAACGCTTTTCCAGATATCCTGATCAAACTCTCCACCAGTATTTGCAGGCTCGAAAGTCCTCACAAAGTAAAGTGTCGATAGATCTCTGGAAAGTACAGGGATTCCTTCTTCTGAAATCTCTTGATTGACAGTTCCTTTGAGTCTTTCAGGATTTGAATAGTCCCAAAACTGAGCAAGACTGCAAAAGCCAAACCCAAGTACAAATGCGCTTAATAATATACCTTTTTTCATTTCCATCATCTTTTATCTTCCAATCATTATTCCGAGTACAAGTTCATGTCCTCCCGCGGTGTATTTATTAAACTGAGTTGTTGAAAAGTCAAATGAGTAACCAAACTTGAACTTCTCGCTAATGCTCAATCCTAACATGGCAGCAATTGCATCGCCATGGCGATATGAAGCTCCAATACATTCTGTTTTGATATTCTAGTTGTA
>CAJQOB010000139.1 GCA_905479845.1 uncultured Flavobacteriales bacterium | reverse complement strand
CATCATGTTCGAGTCAAACTGCTTTTTGTAGGACTTTCTGACTTTGATGACATCTTCCATAGATGGTATCTCACGCAGTGTGTTTCTCAAAAGAACTTCATCCGTTCCCCACCATCCATTGTTGTCAAAGGCATTCTTGATTTGCTTTGCCCAAGTCGCATGTTCGTCTGCTCCGAAACTTTTGTTCTCTTCAAAGTTTGCTACTTGCTTTTTGTAGAACTTAACTCCGAAGAAGATGACTCCCGCAGCAACAACTGATATTCCTAATCCGATTGCAACATTTGAAATTAATTTGCGCTGCTGCTCGTTTAGGGATGACCACCACGATTTTTTTGCATCAACACCCTGATTTTTTGATCTGCGTGTTAAATTCATTTGGCGAGCTTAAAATACAACGACAACTATGAACGCATCGTAACGCTATTCGTTTATGACAGCTATGGAAACCTCACACAGGTAGTCAATCCTGAAAAGCAAAATACGCACTACGAATACAACATTTCAGGACAGTTAGTAAAGGAAACCACAGTTGATGCAGGTATTAAACGTTACATGTACAATAAACAAGGTTTGGTTTCGGTAACCTTGGACGAGCAAGGGCAATTCTATGACCCGAATGGCAATGGACTACCTGGAAACCCATTAAATGGAACAACGGATGCCTTTTATCGCATTTATCAGTATGACGACTATGGACGTCTCATGAAAACTGGACGTTGTACTGTTCCGTACAATTATTCATTGGATCAGGAAATTCCATTTTTACAATACAAAACCACGGAGATAGGTGATATTGTGAATGGTATTCCTGAAAATGGTGACATGAGTGAAAATGGACGCTACCTTAACTACGTGTATTCGAATGCCTCCTCTCAGGACTGGTTAGCTTCTTTTGATGCTTGGCACCTGGCTGTTGGCGGTGGTGGGACCCCTACACCGCAAATAGTAACCATCAGTGGTTTCGAAAATCTATACATCAACACCCTTGAAAAAGAAACATTCTATGGTGGCGACGTGGCCTCCAATGAAATTGGGAAAGTAGTGAAGACACATAGTTATGACAATAGCGGGATGAAAATTCTGAAAACGGAACTCACGTACGACGATTTCGATAACCTTGCAACGCAAATCACAATGTTCAACCCAGATATGGATGTTGATCAAGCTCCTGTTCAGGATAACATCACTTCAGTCATCAATTATCCCGCGTACAACTACCGTAATTCTCTGAAAGAACAAACG
The DNA here is from genome assembly GCA_905479845.1 of uncultured Flavobacteriales bacterium. Classification (GTDB taxonomy): domain Bacteria; phylum Bacteroidota; class Bacteroidia; order Flavobacteriales_D; family Crocinitomicaceae; genus UBA4466. The sequence goes on along the minus strand of CAJQOB010000139.1, from coordinate 3,745 downwards.
GTGGACGTAGACAACGACGGAACAATTGATTACCACTGCTTTATGGAATATGACGCACTCAATCGCTTAAAAGCCATTCACGGAGCTGCAGGGCTCGTAGCAAACATCAGCAATGCCACCCTGCTTGTGAGCTACGAGTATAACGACGCAAACGGACTTGTAGACAAGAAAAAGCATTACGTAGATGATGCCAACGGTTTGTCAGTTTTGGCCAATGAAATTGATTACACTTATGATGTAAGAGACCGTTTAACAGAAATCAAAGCAGGGTTGAACGGGGACAATATGATGCACTATGAATTGTTTTATGACGATGACATTGTTCCATCTTATCAAAATGGAAGCATCCAAGAAAACGTGTCCTACACTCACAATTGGAACGGCAATATCAATGGAACACGAATGAACTATCATTTGGATATCACTAATGCAAGTATTGCCAATCCAATTGATCATTTCGATAAAGCATTAGTCTATGGTTACTCGTATGATAGAATCAATCGTTTAGTGAGCGCTGATGCGATTGTGGGGAACTTTGTTCAAACAGGCAGTGACTTCGCTGAACGACTTTCCATCGGAGATGTAAGCCTTAGGTATGATCGAATCGGAAACATTGAAAGTTTGCATCGAACAGTTCAGGGTCCCGATGTTCTACTTACAAATCCTGTGCAGTCAGTTTCTAATATCCAACACTGGAATTACAATTATTCTGGAGCTACGAATCGCTTGATCAACGTAGTAGGAGTTGGGGCAACGGTAACCCGCAACTACACATATGATGCAAATGGAAATTTATTGACAGATGATTCGAAAGATTTGGATGCAACGGAGTATGGAAGAGCGGCTTATCCATTTGAGATCGCTCAAGACCAAACAACACTTAACTATTTATATTCTGAAAATGATTTGAGAATCTACAAAAAGTCCTTACTTTACTATGAATTAGGAAATGAGTGGTCGGAAGATTACTACCTGATGGACGGAATGGGAAAAACAGTTGCTATTTTGCATAAATCACAAAACGATATCACTGGAAAATGGGAATACTTTGCAAGTGGCTCTGAACGTGAATGCCGTTTGAGTGATGAAGATGATAATGGAACTTTTAATACTTCGATGAATACCAATGGCGACATTGAAGCAAGTTTCTACCTGTATGATCATTTGGGGAATACACGGGTTAATTACTCTCCAAAAGCTATTATTTCGCATCCAAACGATCCCGCAACTATTGAACAAACAATTAATTCGGTGGTTGATTACTTCCCGTATGGGAAGGTCTTGCGGCATTACAATGTCACTGATGAAAGATATCTTACGACGCAACATGAGAGAGATCAAGCAACGGGACTAGATTATAGAGGAGCTAGATATTATGATGGTGATGTGGGGAGGTTTTTGAGCCTCGATCCACTTGCAGCTAAGTTTCCAAACTGGAGTGATTACAACTATACACTTTCAAACCCTATTAAATTTGTTGATCCTGATGGAAAGGCGCCTACTAACTCAGACCCTCCAAAAAATGTTCATTATTACAACATGGCGAAAGATAATGAAGGTAATTACAAGCCTGTTTATAGTCATTCTAATACAAATTTAAGGGTTAAAACAAATGCCAAGGCTGTTAATACATCTACAAATGCTACGGGGACTTTGTTTACAGGAAGCTATGGTTCACAGGAGTCAACAACAAATGTGTACACATATTGGAACGGAGATGGAACAATTAAGCGTCAAACCGTTAAATCGAAAACACTAGAATCGTTTGGTCCGAGTGAATATATTCGAGCTTCTAATATTATTAATGGAACGGGAGAATCTGCAGAAACCTCCTCTCAGGGAGTTTCAGCTTCTTCCATTGTCGGTATAGGAATAGGCGTTGCAGATGAAGTGACAAACTCTAAACTAACAGGTAAATGGTTGGGGAAAAATCTCACATATTATGATATATCTTACGGTGGAAATGGAACATCAGGAGGTCGAATTAAATGGAATGGTAAGCTTGGTAAAGTTGCGAAATTTGGAGGATTTGCTACTGCTGGATGGAGTTATTACTCCATCTACGATGATTATTCAAGTGGAGCAATAAATAGCAAAGAGGCTGCTATTGAAACCACTTCCACTACTATTGGGTTGATCCCTCTCTACGGAACGGCTTGGACAATAGGTTTTGAGGCAGGAAAAGTATGGGGGCCATCCACATGGTATGGAGATAATGACTACAAATATTTCGAATAATGGTATTACTTCACCAATACATTTTTACTAAAGTATATCACTTCTATGTACGCGTGTTTAAGGAGAAAGAGATCCCACATTGGTTTGCGGGAGGAATGGTAGCACTAATTCTCAATTTTTCTCTTATGTGGTTGAGCGGTCTGTTGTACTATTTGTATCCTAGTGATTGGATAGATACTGTCTCGGGGTATTTAAAATATTTAGGTTTGGCATCTATTATCTTTGCAGTTATCTTTGTTAGTACAGGAGATCGTTATAAAACAATACTTGAAAAAATTGAACAATTAGATAAATCGAAGAAAATAAAACTTGGTGCTGTAGCGATTGTATATGTTCTAATTGTTATTTCTTTAGTGCTTATGACCGCTTACTTATCTCGATCCACTCATTTAGGAAATCTCTAGTCTAAAACATATAGTATGCAATACCCATTTACTTTGACACTTTTGATTTTTCTGTTTACATCTTGTCAGAATCATGATCCAGACTCGAAACGGGCAAATGAAAGTGTAAATCCAAAGTATGCTGAATTTAAGATTGATTTCCCGAAGAACAATTTTGAATTAAGGAAACGAGTATCACCAAGCCCAAACCACACAGGTAATACTATTAATGATTGGATTCTTGAGGGAAAGGAGGGAGATGCTTCTTTTGTCTATTTCTTAACTCAAGACTATATTGATGCCTCGATCACAAAATTGAGTATATCATCTAACACTGGAAAGGAAGCTTTTCTTAGTGGGTTACTATCTTCTTCCATTTCTAAATTCAATCCATCTAATGTGACATATAAAACTGGAACTTATGAGAAGTTTAACATGGTTGAGGCGCGAGGTGAGATAATAGGAGATAAACAAATCGGTTTAGTCAAGTATAGAGCATTCACTAATGGACTTGACTTCTTCTTGATCGGAGTAGCTGGTCAGAATTATAATGATTCTATCGCTGATAAATTTTTGAATTCGTTTGAAATTATAAACTAGTCGGGCGGCAATTTAAGATGATCATTCCCTTTTGAAGTAAAAATGAATAAAATAGAAAACGAAACAACGACAGACTTGTGAAAAGAGTACTAGGATTTTGTTTAATGTCAATTGGTGGACTCACTATTTTGTCTTTCTTCCCATCTTTTATTGGATCAATCTCAAATTTGTTTGATTATGGAGTTGGCGGAGATACTCTAGAATCGACGATATATAGGGGCTTATGTTCGATTAGTGGGGTGACTGCCTTTGGTGTGGGGTGGCGACTGAATAGAAATGAAATAGGTGTTGTTTTTATTTCACTTGGGTGCTTAACTTTCATGGTATGTCTTATTAGCATGCTTGGTGAATTTATGAAGTTTTCACCATTCAACACTTCGTATTCTGTAGATACCCCAAAAATTAAGACAGTAAGTTTAGATAACTAAATTTACAAAAATGACGAGAAGAAAATTTACATCCTCCTTCAAAACGAAGGTAGTTTTGGAAGCTCTTAAGGAGCGTTCTACACTTGCCGATTTGGC
>CAJQOB010000138.1 GCA_905479845.1 uncultured Flavobacteriales bacterium | reverse complement strand
AGTGTACAAGAAATTCCGCGTGCTGTTGAGAAAAACCATGGAAATGAAAAACAGAAAAATTGAAGGGAATCACCTTCTGAAATCTCGATTTAAATGAAAAAGCCACTTATAGCTGTCATCGACGATAGCAGTATTATCAAGGAAATTGTAACGCACGTTCTGGCAGAAGAGCTTGGAGCACAGGTTATTAATTTCGAGTCTGCGGAATCCGCAATTCGAGAAATGAAAGTATATGATCCAGATGTAATCTTGCTCGATTATAATTTGGATTCTAAATCTTCAAATAATATGAACGGAGCTCAATTCCTACGGAAGTTAGAATTGATTCGTAAATCGCCTTCCGTTATTATGATGTCTGGACAGAAAGATAAGAGGGTAACCGCAGATATGTTAAAGGCAGGAGTTGTAAGTTATCTGCCAAAGGATGACGAGGATTTCCTTGACAATTTAGTAAATGAGGTACGACTTGTTTTGGATGTTTTGCATCTGAATAAGAGGCAGAAGAAACAACAGAATGATTTAAGGAAGCGCGCGATACGAATTTTATCATATATCCTAGTACCAATAACAATTGCATTGATTTGTCTGTACTGTCAAGCCTAAAAGTCAAAGATTAGGAACGGTAAAAAACATTCTTTAGGAAGAAGTTCCAAAGTCAAATTCTTCATTCTTCTCCAGGATGTCCCACGTGTGATCTGCTAACAAGCGAACCGTAGCGACAAATTCGAAGCTCTTTTTAGAACGCCCCCACTGATCCGGAGCGATAAGTGAAAGTAAATACGCAGTATCCTGTTTTTCGTAAAGGTGGTACACGTGATTAATCAAAGGCTCAAAGCGCATTTCAGCACCGTAAATGATTTCAGAAATAACCTTACGGTCGTTCAATTGTTTTGCCTGATCCGCCAGCAATTGCATTTGCTGATAAATCTGACTTAACTGCATGTCAGTTTGATGCTCCATCGCAGAGATTGCGTTTCCTTTAACACGACCCTGATCTTCTGGTTTCACTATTGCAGAGCCAGCATGGTGCGGGTATTCCAAGGAATTGGGATTCTCGGTAATCTTGTCTGGATCTATTGGGTTTTCAAACTTTTTCGACATACTATAAAGATACGAAATCTACTTAGAAAGAACCAAATGCAGTTTCAATTAGATATTGCGAATACGTTCAACAGAATCCAGTTTGGAAAGGGATAAACGAATAACGCTTGGTTCAAGTACGAACAAATCATGTGGGACGTTTCCTTCAAGCGAAATCAAATCCCCTGCATCCATTCTGTGTTTCTCGCCTTTTACTCCAAAGTCAATTTGTCCCTGAACAATTTCAACCACAATTGGAAAAGGTGTTTTGTGCTCTTTCATTTCCTGATTGGTATTCAATGCGATACGGATTTCCTTGGTCTGTTCAGTTTGGAAAAGAACATCGATTTTCGGTTTCGATTCGTTGTATGTGACTTCTTTAAGAAGTGATGCTTTTATCATTTCGCTGAGTTTTACTAATTCGTAATTGACAAAGTTAGGCAAACTCATTCCATAAAAAACTGACTTATCTCATTAATGACTTGCTCCCGTTTCTCAATGTGAGGATGGTGTCCGCAATCGTTCAATAGAAGCGTTTTTCCGTTTGGAAAATGAGATTCGATTAACGCCAATTGTTTAGAAGTCCCGTACTGATCTTCTTTCCCTTGAATAAATAATCCTCGTGTATTCGATCCAATCTCTTCAGTAATGTCCCAATCGATAAATTGCTGGTCTCGCCAGATGTCTGCCCAAGCGTAAAATAATGCTTCTGTTTTGTCCCCATGATATTTTTTTAACCCATCCAACTTACCAAGTTTGTAGGCGTCAACAGCAGGTTGAATTCCAGCAATTGTTTCTGGTTCATTAATAACATGGGCAGCCATCGTTACAATCCCGGCAATCTTTGAAGAAAATATATGGTCGAATAGGAGGGAAATGGTGCCTCCATCTGAATGGCCAATTAATAAGATCTTCTTCGAATCTGGAACGACCGAATCGACGAATGCAGGTAATTCTTCTAAGGCGTATTTATGGAGGTAGTATTCGTCTCGCTCATGCGCAAACTCGCTCGATTTTCCATGTCCTTGTCTGTCGTAAACAATTCCTTCAATACCCAATTCGTTGCAGAGTTTCTGAGGAAAGGATTTCCATTGTCCGATACTGCCTAACGCTTCATGGATGAACAATGCGACGAGGTATTCGTTCTTCAACTCAGCTGGGGCAATCTTATCGAAATTCAATTCTATGTTCTCCCGAAGAAATCTCATTTACAGTGCATAAAAAGGGGGATACATCTGATTTACAGAACGTATCCCCTCAATATTGTTGTTGGTTTGAATTAATTTTTTACGCGCTCAACATAAACTCCTGTTCGCGTATCAACCTTAATTACTTCACCCGTATCGATGAATAAAGGAACACGAATTTCAGCTCCAGTTGCAATTGTTGCTGGCTTCATCGTATTTGTTGCCGTGTCTCCCTTAATTCCAGGTTCCGTGTACGTCACTTCTGAAATAATGTGCATTGGTAATTCAAGAACTAGTGGCAACTCTTCCTCAGCATGGAAAAGGATCGAACATACCATTCCTTCAGTCAAGAATTCTGGTTTCTCGATTAGTGAAGGCGGAATATTTACTTGCTCGTAGTTGGAATTGTTCATGAATACGAAGTCCTCACCATCTTGATACAAATATTGGTAATCACGGTTTTCAATTCGAACAATCTCAATTTTATGACCTGCAGAGAATGTGTGGTCTAACAATCGACCTGTGTCAATCTGACGGATTTTAGTACGCACAAACGCGGGACCTTTACCTGGTTTTACGTGTTGAAATTCTTTTACTTGGAACAATTTTCCATTGTGCTTGATGCACAAACCGTTTTTTATATCTGAAGTATTTGCCATAGCCTTATTTCTTTAGGGTCACGAATATAGCGAATACGAATGATTTTTCCTCGGATTGATGAATTTCCATACTTTTTTGAGATATTTACGTGGTAACTCATTAGAAATCAAAAACGAATTGCAATGAAAGAGTGGTGGCAAGGATTGAAAAATCAACAGAAAGTAAAGTACATTATTAGCGCTATCGCTGGTCTTTTGGTATTAATCTTCGCAATCGTGAATTGGAAATCCATCAATGTTAATCTTTTGGTTACCACTGTTCGCATTCCCGTAACTCTGCTTATTATACTGAGTCTTGCAGGAGGTTTTGGTCTTGCTACCTTATTCGATTACAGAAAGTTCAAGAAGAAGGACAAAGAGATTAAGTCTTTGAAGTCCCAGTTGACGATGAAAGAGGCTGAGGACGAAATATAGTTCAAGTGTTGACTTTGTTGTCAATCGCCTAGTTCAGATTGGATTGTAAAAAAAAATTGCTTATCGTTTTTAATTGGTCTAATTTTGTGCAAAACGAAAAGAAAAGACATGATTTACCGATATTCACTTATCGCCTTTTTAGGTGCAATTTCCCTAATTTTTATCTCTGCAGGATTTTCCTCAACTTCAACTGAGTTAGAGGCGTACAACCCCGCACCACCTTTTTCAGGAGGAGCTGGTAACGGAGGACTTGGAGACAGAACGGGAAGCCCAGTTTCATCTGGAACGTGTGCTGCCTGTCACAGTGGAGGAGCCTTCAATGTTTCAGTTGCTGTTGATATTTTTGATCCAATAGCTGGAATGTCAGTTTCAAGTTATGTTCCAGGTAATACATACGAGTTGACGTACACGGTTAGTGGAAACGCTAGTGCTTACGGTTTTCAAGGAACGGCCCTTACGCCATCGAATGCCGCTGGAGGTGCGTTTAGCTCACCATCAGGCGCTCAGATTGTAACTATTTCTGGAAGACCTTACCTCGAACATGTGAGTGGACCATCAGCTTCAGGAGTATTCCATACACTTTGGACTGCGCCAGCATCAGGTTCTGGAACAATAACTTTTTATGGAATTGGTCTTGGTGTGAATCAAAACGGAGGAACGAG
>CAJQOB010000137.1 GCA_905479845.1 uncultured Flavobacteriales bacterium | reverse complement strand
TTCCAATGATTCCGTGAAATCCATTTTTGGTGTATCTAACCCAATCAAGGTATCGAATGGGGAAATGGAATTCTTCTCCACCGCAATGCTGAAATCACCACTTTTCTCAAAGACACGCGTTGTGTATGTTGCATTGAGCATTCCAGGGGCAGACTTTAACTCTGTAGCTTTCGTTGGAATTTTGGCCTCACCATCTGCATTCAAATCAGCATCGAATATCACCTCATCACGATTATAAAAGGGACGAATTGGTGAGTCAAAACTGTAAGTCGGATATTTAGCAAATGACGTTTTCATTGGACGAATAACCCTTGAGACTTTCGCCCTCAAATTTTGAGCACTCGCCCCATGTAGCCATTTCGCCTGTAACATAGAAGAATCCGAATCATTTACTGATAAACTAACTTTCAATCGATTTGGTTTAACCGTTTCAACTCTTAAGGTTTTCTCAAAATAATGATTCCCAATTCGAGCAGAAACGGAGTAATAACCGGTTTTCGCATTCGGTCTAGTTGCTGTTCGGAAGACGTAACTTCCAGTTGAATTTTTCTTTGCGGAATAAGTATCAACCGTTCGATTACTCGGATCTTTCAATTCAAACTGAATAGGGTGATTGAGGGGAATACTTTTCTGCGGATCGTTCAACACAAAGGATAAAAACAAAGAATCGCCAGGGCGCCAAACCCCGCGTTCACCATAAAAAACTCCTTTTACGGCTCTTTCGAGATTCTCCCCTTGCACATCGAATTTAGAAGTTGAATTGGTGAAATGATCATTCAACTTGAGGTATCCGCGTTGATTTCCATACTTGGCAATCAGCAAGAAAGGTTTTGCGCTCAAAGGAAGAGCCAACATTCCGTTCGCATCGCATCGCCCTGAAGTAATGAGGTCACTTGTATAGTCGTAGAAATAAATCGATGCATTTGAAATTGGTTTTGCCGTGACCATGTTACTCACGAAAATGTGCCCTCGTTTGTCTTGGTCCAATTTGAATACGATCCCTAAATCCGACGCTAAGATATTTCGATTCACGGCTTTTCCGTCGTAGTAATCAGGATCACACGGATTCGAGTCGTCGCGGTAGCTATTCCAACTTTCATAATCATCGTACGAATACATGTAAGCTCGCCATGTTCGCTCCGACCACTTATCTTCCTCATCCCCTTCCTCGTTGTCATTCTCCTCATCAATTGCACATCCACAGGAACTATCGTTCTTATCGAACTTTATTCCAACGCGGTAAATGGCACCTAACTCGGGCTTTATCAATTTATTCAAGTCAAGAACGTGTGAAGTCCAGCGAGCAGAATCTCCTTCTTTGATGTTAAGTTTGACGTGTTTTTCGGCTACAACTTTTCCGAATCGCGACAATTCATCTTCCCCATCAAGGTCATTTACCTGCAAAAAATGATGCACACTTTTCTCTTTGATTTTAATGATTCGAACGTCGACGCTTTTGAGTGAAACTGTTTCAAACGGAAAGATTAACCCTTGAGAATTCGGTAAAATTGAACCGTTTCCATGGAGCCTCACTCTCGGACTTGGTGATGGGAAAAACACATCTGCCGAGTATGCTTCTTTCATTCTATATCCAGAACCATCTTTGATTCCTTTATCCACTGTTAACTTTTTATCTCCAACAAGAAGGTTCGAGAGAAACACACGAACAGTGTTCTCTTCAATGTGAAAATTCAAGTTCTTTTCTCCTTCCAGTTTGATGATTCCGTTCAAGTTTTGCTGCGGAAGTAAGGCTTCGCTAAAGTGAATCTCAAGGTACTGATCACCTTCTTCTTCCGACATCACTTTAACGTTGGTTACTTTGTAGTTCCCGAGGGCCGAAACATCCAATTTTCGAGATCGCTTATCATCAGCACCAATACTTCGACCATCCCAGTTAATGACTAATTCCCCATCTTCCTCCGTTCGTTGGATGCTGTCAATTTTAAAATCAAGTTCATTGAAACCATTGTAATTGGTCATTTTCACATCTACCTTTTTCTTGTTTAGCCTAGCCGAAATAGTTTTAGCCAATGCCGCTGAATCAGCGTAATCAGCTGCGACAATCGTCCCTGTGCAAAAGCGGTAATCAGCTGTTGCGTTTGGGTAAGCAATCAAGTGTCTCCCCTCCACGCTTAACTTCTGAGGATAGGTAGAAAACTGAAATTCGAAGTCCTCGTATTTACTCTCAACTTTCCTAATTTCACTCAAAGCAAAAGAAACGGTATAAAGTTGATCAGAATGAAGTGGATTGCTCGGTGTAAATCGAAGCACACGGTCGTTCAGTCGCTCCAAAGTTCCTGCTGCGAACGGGGTAATCGTGAACAATTCCTTCAATTTACTATCTGTAAATGACTTCGGGATTGGATCAGCAAATTCGATTTCAATTGGTACGGTTCGCCCTTGCGCCCCTGAGGAATATCCAGAGATATATTTGGCAAATCCAGGATCAACTTCAATTACACGTTGTTTGTTTGCTTTCCCAATTACGAATAGTGCGGCTGCTAATACAATCGCAATTCCAGTAACGATGAACAGTGTTTTCTTAGACATACTTCAAGTTTTATTGACTCAAAGATGAATGATTGATCTCGCTTAAATTGCCGTTTCAAAAGTTCGTAAAGGATGGTTGATTATTTGTTTGGGGTTTTGGATTATTAGATTGGTTGGATTGTCCGATTGTCTATAGTAAATGAAATTATGGACTAAAAAAAAGTCGGGAAATCTAAAGGCTGACCACTGAGCCTGTCGAAGTGCAGCTGTGTCAGAAAATCGGATGATCTATCGAAGAACGATTCTCCCTAATTTCTCAGCGATCATTCGTTTGACGTTCTCTAAAGCTACCTGTTCAGCAAGGAGTCCCATAAGTTCATCATCCTCCATTTCACCCGCTTTTGTAGACAATTCCTCTTGAATTTTGCGAATTCTTTGTTCAACGCGTGAATGTTTGAAGGAATAAATTGAGCCCATCACAGCCGCTTGGAGCTTGTCTTTTTCTGTATTCGTGTAGATGTTATGTTTAGTAACCCAGTTGTGACTTACTTCTCGTTGGTTCATTTCTACATCCGAAACAAACTTCACGATCTCTTGATCCTCCATTCGCTTGAAGTAGCTCGATTTGAGCAGGGTGTTCTCAGCCAATGCATCAGTAATAATCAGGTGCATTTTTGCAAAAGTAGGATGTTCAAAGGTTAATTCGTCGATGTCCAATTCATGGCAAATCAACTCGGTGATACTTGTCTCAAACTCTTCCTCCTCTCCTTCATTATTCAGATGCTTCTGTGTCAAAGCCAAAGGGCCATATTGCACCAAAATCCGCATCAAATCGTGTTCATTGTGATCAATTTGAGGAGTTGCGGGCTTGCTTGGAGTCGGAGCTGGAGCTGCCTCGCTTCCGTCTCTATATTCTGGTGGAACATAATCTTCTGGTGGAAGATCAGGATGACCTGAACTTGAGCTTTGAGATGGGCTCGGTGTTGGACGAGATCGAGCGGAGCGCTTCATATCCTGTTCCAACTTCGTTTTCCGCAATTTGATCAACTCATTTGCCAGAACCTGCTCACTCATATCAAAACGCCGACCTATCGTTTGCATGTATACGTTTCGCGTAATTTGATCTGGGATCAACGAAACGGATTGAACAATATCTCGGATAAATTGAGCGCGTTTGATGGGATCATCATCTTCACCATTTGTAAGAATATCTGCTTTGAAAGAAATGAAATCTTGTGCGTTATCTTTCAAATATTCTTCTAACTCAGTTGTGCTTACCGATTTCGAATAAGAATCTGGATCTTCTCCTTCAGGGAAAAGAACAACTTTCACGTTCATTCCTTCTTCCAGAATGAGGTCAATTCCACGGAACGAAGCTTTGATTCCCGCTGCATCACCATCATAAAGAATGGTCATGTTTTTGGTATATCGCTTCACCAAACGAATTTGCTCCTTCGTTAAAGACGTTCCTGAGGATGCCACGACATTCTTTACACCCGCCTGGTACATCGCAATGACATCCGTATATCCTTCACACAAGAAACATTGATCGTACTTGATGATATCGCCCTTTGAGTGATACAATCCATAAAGTATCTCACTCTTGTTGTAAATGATGCTCTCTGGCGAATTGAAATACTTGGCAACTTTTTTATCGGTGATGAGTGTTCTTCCTCCAAACCCGAGTACACGACCTGAGACACTGTGAATAGGGAAAATCACACGACCTCGAAAGAAATCGAAATAGCGATCATCTTTGGTTTTGCTCAAACCAACCTTCTCCATGTACTCCATCTTGTAGCCCTTGGCTAAAGCTGCATCGCTGAATCCTTTTCCAGAATTCAGACAATAACCGAGCTCAAATTTCTCAATGATATCAGGGCGAAAACCACGCTCTACAAAGTAGCTCATCGCAATTTTCTTCCCTTCATTTGAGTTATGAAGATTGTCTTTAAAGTGGTCTCGTCCGAATTCGTTGATAATATGCAAGCTCTCACGTTCAGAGATAGCCTCCAACTCTTCTGGCGTTAATGGCTTGTCTTCTGGAATTTGAACCCCATATTTATCGGCCAACCAACGTAGGGCCTCAGGGTACGAGTAATGCTCCTTTTCCATCAAAAAAGAAACCACATTCCCCCCTTTACTTGTTGAGAAGCATTTAAAAATTTGCTTCGCAGGTGAAACGACAAACGAGGCCGTTTTTTCATCTGTGAACGGACTCAGTCCTTTCAAATTGGAACCTGCTCTTTTGAGACTTACGAAATCACCGATCACCTCCTCGATTCGAGCAGTTTGAATGATTTCATCTACGATATGTGCAGGAATTTTTGCCATTAACCAGTAAACGCTTTGATGTTAGAGCGAACACCGCTTTCATTGTACTCTACCCATTCACCAACTTGCTTATCGTTTTTATAATTTCCTGTGCGTTTTATTATTCCAGTTTTGTATCGCTGAAAGAACACACCGTGCTTAAGTCCATCACGGTATTCCATCATGGAAAGATGAACTCCGTTTTCCGCGTAATAGTCCCAAACGCCTTGACGCTGTTCTTTCTCGTCTAATAAACCTTTCAACTTAATTCGACTACCTCCCGGATAGTGCTCTGTATAAACTTCGCTCGTATTCTTTTTTAGCGCATCCTGTTTGACTGTATCCTGTCGATTTTGATCGATATTACTTGTCGGTTTTGCTATTTCTTCATCCGGGATAATGATGTTGTATTTGTCTGCTAACCATCTTAAAGCGACAGGATAGGACATCTGCTCTTTTTCCATCAGAAAGGTAACGACTTTCCCTCCCTTTCCCGTTTTGAAACATTTAAAAATCTGCTTCGAGGGTGAAACAGTAAAAGAAGGTTTTTTCTCATCCGTAAACGGACTCAGTCCTTTCAAATTAGCTCCTGCTCGTTTGAGATTTACGAAATCGGCAATCACCTCCTCGATTAGAGCAGTTTGCATGATTTCATCTACGATATGTGCAGGAATTTTCGCCACTTTTTATTTTAATTTCTTATTAAGTTCAGAGTAATTAGTGCTGTCCAACAAACTACCGTCGGTATTGTATGTCTTCCAGATTCCAACTTGTTTATCGTTCTCATATTCGCCCGTATAGTGCGTTGAACCGTTCGGAAACCTCTTCAGTGATACGCCATGCTTTTTGCCATGTTTGTAATCCGTCATGGAAATTTGCGTTCCTCTCTCATCATAAAAATACCAAATCCCGTGGCGACGTCCTTCCGCATCCTGAGGTCCTTGAAACTTAACTTTCTTCTTCCCTGGATAATACTGCGTGAAGGTACCGTTCTTCGTTTCGGTCAACACTTCTTTTTTCGCTGGTTC
>CAJQOB010000136.1 GCA_905479845.1 uncultured Flavobacteriales bacterium | reverse complement strand
GAAGTGATTACATTATTCTAAACTTCCGACATCTTTAACTCTATTTTATTATCCCCTAAGTTTAGCTGCATCTCCTGAACGAACATGAAAAGTAGGAATGTATCAATACTCTGTATCATTAATAGAGTTGTCCCAAGAAGTAACTGGGGATTTAATCACAACAGAATCAAATCGCTCTGGTTCGTCGGCGTCTGTAATTCCAAAGCTTCAGCACTAAAAATACATTGAGAACGAAACTAAAAAATAGGAGGGAATAGGTTCCAACCATGTTCCATCTGTCATTAATAATTAGCGCCGATGACGGATCAGAGGTGCCAAAGAAGTCAAATGCATACTTTGTGCTGGGGGCGGGTTCGTTGTAACTTGGCATTTGGTCTGCAACAGATGGGTTCTTAAGGTTCTGAGTTCCAAAAGATAGTTGAGGGAATTCGTTAAAACCCATCTGCTGCGTCTGACCAAAAACCGAGACAAATAAAAAAAAGAAAAATGTCAAGGCTCGAAACATATATGAGTAGTATAGTTCGTATCATAAGAACGCACCCAAAGTTTCAATGGTTGGAAGAAAATGAAAAAAAATAACAAAATTTTATATCTCGCTCGCCTAGAGCAATTTAGATTTTATGTTTCTGTACAAATCATGCAGTGGAAGCCCCATAACATTGTAGTAGCAGCCTTCAATTCTCGATACGCCAATATACCCAATCCATTCTTGGATTCCGTACGATCCAGCTTTATCCATTGGTTTGAAAGTGTCAACGTAATGATCGATCTCTTCGGTGGACAATTCGCTGAAAAAAACGTTTGTTTTGGAAGAAAAAGTGTGCCGCTTACCTTTTGAGGTCAAACAAACCCCTGTAATAACTGTATGGGCATTTCCAGATAATTGAGAAATCATGTGTTTCGCTGCCTCAGCATCGGCTGGTTTTCCAATCACCTCTCCGTTGAGGACTACAATTGTATCTGAAGTAACAAGTATTTCATCATCTTTCAGGGATTCCACAAGAGGCGAAGCTTTCAGTTTTGCTAGAAATTCTGGAACGTCTGATGCAGGTAAATCTTCTGGATAGATTTCCTCAACTTCCTTTGTTCGAATCTCAACAGGGAACCCTAATTCTTTGATGAGTGCTTGTCTTCTTGGTGATTTTGAACCAAGGACCAACTTAAAATTGGACATAAGTGCTAATGATTTTCCAATAAACGGGTGTAAGTAACCCTACTGTCATTGCCAATTTAATGCAATGATTGATTCTTCGATATTCTTTCTTTGAAGATGCTGTGATAGTGAGAATGATTGCCGTCAGAATAAGGGCTGCTGCAATAATTCCGGGTAAGACAGTCATGAAAGTGAAGGCTTCAATCAAATAGATGAACATTCCTGCAGCGCAAATAGCCGAAAACAAGATTAGTCCAATGATCCATTTGCTTTTCTGCATACCCCATGAAATTGGGAGTGTTTTTGCATGAAGCTTTTTGTCTCCTTCAACGTCTTCCATGTCCTTGACAACTTCTCGTGCTAAATTCAAGAGGAAAGCGAAAATGGCTAATCCAAGGGAGACGTACAAAATGATTCTAGGGGTACTTCCATCCAAATTGAAAGGGAACAATTCCATGTTGTACCATTCCGTGTTTGATAGGTTGTGCTGGTAAAAGAAAATTCCTACGAGCACAGGAACGAGAGCTGTTAAGGCAGCAATCAATACATTTCCAATTAAAAAACGTCGTTTGAAATACATTGAGTAGAACCACAAAACGTTTATTGAGAAGAGATGAATGAACAAATACCAGAACGAATCCATGATCCAAGATAGGTACACGGCAATGCTGAAAGCAATGAAATTGATCGTCCAGTGAGTGAAAATCGCTGTTCTCTTCTTGATGTGCTTGGTGATAATTACGCGTTGAGGCTTGTTTACTCGATCTGCGCGAACGTCAAAATAATCGTTGATAATGTTTCCTCCAGCGGCGATCAGAACTGTAGAGAAGACCAGCCATAAAAATGGCCAATCGGTTACTACGAACGTGCAGCTGCATCCTTCCATCGGGTCAAAATACCAACCCAAACCATACATCGTCAAGGCGATGATGATCAAATTTAGCGGCCGAATTAAGCGCAGTAAGTGCATTATTTTCTAATCGTTTTGTATTCCGTTCTTCGATTCGATTGGTGAGCTATGTTTTGCTCAGCTTCTGTCGGAAGTTTCGCAATTTCCTCATCCGAAATAATTGGTTGCGTTTCACCATATCCCTTGTAAGAAAGGCGGTCTGCATTTATTCCTTTTTCGACAAGATACGTATAAACTGATTTCGCACGTGCTTCAGATAAAATTTGATTCTCTTTTGCATCTCCGCGTGTATCGGTGTGTCCTCCTAATTCAATGCTGATTGAAGCGTTTTTCTCTAAGAAAGTCACAAGTTTGTCTAGCTCTACGAATGATTCTGGTCTCAAGGTAGATTTACTCAAATCAAAGAAGACATTTTCCAATGAAACGGGAGTGTCAATGTTCAATGGAACCATTGGAACGTCCATGTGAACAGCATCTAGACCTTCTGGCTCCGTCATATTGAAGTTCTTTGAGAAGAATGAATACCCAGGGTAACTTACGTTCAAGGCGTACTCGCGATCTACCGGTAGAGAAACCATAAATTCCCCCGTCAAATTATCTGCTTCAGAATAAACGACCTCTTTTCCTGTTTTAAGATCAATCAGTTGGAACTTGCCAGGAATTGGCCTTCTCGTTGTTATGTCGTACACCATTCCTTCGAAGTAGAGCGTACGTGTTGGGCGCAAATGCTCAGGCATAACGAAGTAGTAAATATCCAAGTCGCCAAATCCACCTTCACGGTTTGAAGCGAAAAATGCTATTTCTCCTTCCGGCGATACCATTAAGGAATTTTCATCATATGGAGTATTGATAGGGTACCCCAAGTTGATTGGTTTACCCCAAGATCCGTCTTCTTGAAGTCGAGACATGTACAAGTCTGATCCACCCATTCCAACGTGCCCGTGTGAGGCAAAGTACAAGGTTTTACCATCAGGGTGAATCAATACAGATTCTTCTTTCTTTGGTGAATTGATGTAATCAGGAAGACGCTCAGGTTTCCCCCAAGTACCATCAGCTTGTAGGTGTGTTACGTAGATATCTGAATTGTCTGTGGCATTTCTCCCGCGTAATCCTCTAACGAAATACATTGTTTTGCCATCTGAGGACAATGAAGGTTGCGATTCCCAGTGGTATGAATTCACAGAGCCAGGAAGGTTAATAGGATCACTCCAACGAGAACCAAGCTTCTTCGTGTAGAAAAGATCACAGCTTCCTTTTCCCATTCTATTTTCACCGTAATCGATACCTGTCATATCTGGACAAGCAACGAAAACAAGGGATCTTCCATCAGCACCTAGGGTAGGGGCTCCTTCGTTGTTTACTGTATTTACGTTATCGGGCATTGCAACTGCTGTTCCCCAAATGTTCTTATTGCTTAAATTGGAGACATAGAAATCTTCTTGTTCTTGGAATTTACCACGGACGCGACCATCTTCAATTCTTCGTGTGAACAGAATTGTTTTACCATCGACAGTTATAGTTGGGAAATACTCTGGATCGGCAGTGTTAATTCCAGGGCCAATATTGATAGGGTTAAATTCAATAGGGTTTTCCAAAGCTTTCTTTGCAAAGGCACAGTTTGCTCTCATGTCTCGAGCCTGGAAAACCAAGTCTACATGCGCATTGCGATTACTCATGAAGATGTCCAAATTCTTAATAGCATCGTCGTATTGACCTGTGGCCTGTTGCAAGTTCGCCAAATAGAAATTTGTGCTATTCGAATAACTATGATTCGGTTTGATTTCTAAGGCTCGCTTGTAGTGATAAATTGCTTCATCGTAATCCTTTAGGTACTCAGCGAATTCTCCTGCAAATAAGTGTGCCTCAAGAAAGTTGGAGTCCTTCTCTAAACTTGCATTCATCAGTTTCAGCCCTTCAGCGTAGTTCGGTCCTCCATTAGAAGGATCAACAGTTAAACGTGGAGCATCTTTACCTTGTTCAAATAGCTTTATCGCCTTTTTGTTCTTGGTCGAGTAGCCTCCAGAGCGTGGTTGAGCTGTACTGCAAGCAACTAGTGCGAATAAAGAAATGGAGAGAAGAATGTATTTCATATTTATGGAATATTCATGTATTTATGTGTCTGTAAAGAAACCTTCCATTGTGGATTTTCCTTCACATATTCAATGATCAAAGGCAAAAACCGTTCCTGTTTTGACCATTCTGGTTGAAGATAAAGCGAGCAATCCGAAGAAACCTTTTTAGCGTGCGTTTCAGCCCAAGCAAAATCAGAGGGGTGACTAATCACAACTTTTAGTTCGTCAGCTTTGTCATAAGCCTCTGAACACGGAGCTTTAAACTTCTTTGGAGAGAAGCAGTACCAATCAATGTTACCACTTAATTCGTAGCAACCTGATGTCTCAATAGCTGTTTCAATTCCTTTCGAGTGCAACATATCAATCAACGTAGATAAATCGTACATGGCTGGTTCGCCACCAGTGATAACGCAAAAGTTCGTTTTGGATACTAAAACTTCTTCAACAATTTTTTCGAGACTCATCAATGGATGAATTTCAGAATCCCAACTTTCCTTTACATCACACCAAACACAACCAACATCACAGCCTGCGATTCTTACGAAATATGCTGCGCGTCCGCTGTGTTTGCCTTCACCTTGAATTGTGTAAAAGTGCTCCATGATCGGTAATTCGACAGAGCTGTTGACTGATGATTGATTCATTAACTTGATTTAGACGCTAAACTTAAGTTGTTAAGGTAAAGATAGGGGGAAATCCCAAAACGGCGTTGCAATTCTCAATGAGATTTGGAAATACGATTTTCTATATCGGTTCCACTTCATCCAGTTCATCAATTCTAAGTTCAATTTTACCCGAATCGTTCACCGAAAAGTTTCGCTTGAACTTAACACCCTCTATCCATTGATCACCTGCGAAGGATCTTTTCTCAATTACGTTTTGTGAAAATGTTTCATCCAAGGCTTCTGCTATCACAATAAGTTCAG
>CAJQOB010000135.1 GCA_905479845.1 uncultured Flavobacteriales bacterium | reverse complement strand
CTTGCATAATCCTTTCATTAATTCGTCTTTGAGTTCTTTAGTATTATCAATGTATTGGAGTGCATATCGGTAGCCTTTGTTCATCGTTCCTGAGACAATCGCGAGGTATTCCAGTTCTAAGAGTGATTTAATATGTCGCTGTAACCCTGTTTTTGAAATTCCGAATTGGTGTCTGATTTCTCTTTGTGTGAGCGATAATGGTTCTACTCCCGTATGCTCATTCCAATGCGATTTGAGTTGCTCATAGAATGCTCTCGTGCTTGGAGATAGCTCATCGACTTTCAACCACAGACATTCCATAAACAGATGGATACCGAATTCCACATCTTCTTGTGTGGTAATCAATCGTCCTTGCTCGTCAGTCATTCGTTGGTATTGATGCAAGAAGGTAATTTGCTCGATGAACTGTTTGAGTTGAGTATTCAATCTTCTCGCCATAGGTATGTGATGTGGAAGCACCAATGATTTCGAAAATGGATTAATCACCGTGTGAGGTTTCAACATCCGAATCATGTTTTTGAGTTCGTTTTGTACCTGTTCAATTTCTGAATAGTGAGGTGGAAGGTACATGAGCACTCTTTGAGTTTGTTCCAGGCGTAGTACAGCTCAAGAACTAAAATTAGTTTTCTAAGTTAAGAATAGGTTTAAAGCAATGAATTATTAACCGAAGCACAAATCCGTATTATCGCATAGGATAACCTATAGTTTGAAATTTGTGCCTACAGCTGATACAAAATGGAATCAAATTATCTTTGTTCTTTAAATATTCGAGGGGTTCAAATAAGAATTCTTCCTGCCTTCTATAAACTATTTTTTACTTATTTCATTCGAGTATTCATCGCAATGCTTTTCATTTATAGCGATAGTATAGCATTAAATGTCTTATCTTCATTATGGTAGATGTTTTCAAGTGGTTCTAGTTGAGACTTTAACTTTTGCACATGATGAGATACTATCCTCTCGACCAGAAAGCACTAAGAGCTATTTCAGACCAAATCCAAAGGATAGTTTCAAATCTATAAAGAACGAATCCATGAAGCTACTATAATACCCTGATAAAAACCCAACTTCGGCATTTACAGCACTCCAAAAAGAACCTCCGCCAATTATATTTTGAACTCCTAAGACAGTGCCTATTGGTTTCTTAGAATAGAAAAAACTAGGGTTCAAAACAGCTATGCCTTCAGTATCGTTCGAATCGAATGAACTTCCATTAGGATCAGGAATAAAGTACGGATAACTCAGGTCGTTGAACTTTGATTTCAAATTTAGTCCAATGTCAAAATAAATCGTAAATACTTGTCTGGTTTTTGAATCAAATTCTTTACCCTTCGCGATTCCTAAAAAAGACGTGTTGATAGCTTCTTGATACGAAATTCCAAATCTTAGTTCACTACTTTTCTGTGAACTCATTCCGTCCAATTCCCCTAATGGATAGCCCCCAAAATTATTAACGTACTGCTGATAACCATTATCAACGAAACTGTTGGCTTGTACACTATACCCTCCTCTTAAACCGAACCTCCTTAAAATTTTGGTAGGCATTATTGCATAATAGAGTGAATCCCCATCTTGACCTAGTTTAAGCTCCTGTTTATCAATTGTCTTTATTGAATTATAGACAGGAAAGCAATAGGTCAAATTATATTCAGAACTAAAAAGAGCATTATTTCTAGCTAAATCTTGTTCTCCCTCTTGAATGGCAATCACTTTTATTTCGTTTTCATACTTACCATTGATGTACCCATATTTTGCATGAGTATAATTTGTATTAAATCCAAGAGGAACACTCACGCTATGCCTGTTTGCTGTGTACGCCACCAACGGAATATTGAAAGTTAAGGAGGCAAATTGATCCTTTTCATCAATTTCCGTATAGTTTTTAACTTCAAGAGTATTTGTAGCTACTGAATTTGACTTACTTGAAATTGCACAAGAAGAAGTAAAAAGTGCAAGAGCGATAAAAATATTTGATACTACTCTCAGTCCGACATTTGTCATTTTCATAAGGGTTTTGTCAAATTTATGGTTAATCAGTTGATTTTTGAAGTTTTAATTTATCTAGAAAACAGTTTTCATTGTTGCACAGAATGAGAATTATTTCATTTTTTTAGTAGACTGTGAACGCCCCAAATTCATCGCATTTAAAATGATAATAATTGCGATTGATATGGCCAATAGAATAATTGAATAGGTATGGGCTCCACTATAATTTAGGGCTTCGATATCGCTATAAATGGCAAGTGAGGCAACTTTCGTTTCTCCTGGTATGTTCCCTCCGATCATTAAAATAACGCCGAATTCCCCCATCGTATGTGCGAAGGTGAGAATAAACCCGGTAATCACTGAGCGCTTGATATTCGGCAAAATGATTCGGATAAAGGTTTCAAATTTTGATTTCCCAAGGGTATAAGAGATATTCCAATAATGATCTGGGATGTTTTCTATTCCTTTTTGAATTGGCTGAATCATAAATGGGAAGCTATAGACTAACGATGCTATGAGTATCCCCGTAAATGTAAACGGAATTTGAATCCCAGCATCTCCTAACGTTTTTCCAAAGGCATTTTCTGGAGAAAATAAAATGAGTAGATAGAATCCAATAACGGTTGGGGGAAGAATAATAGGTAAACTGACAAAGCTTTCTACAACAATCTTCATTTTTGATTTCCACTGACTTAGCCCATATGCGATTGGTAAGCCTATGACCAGTAATAGAAATGAAGTTAGCATTGCTAACTTCATCGAAAGCCATATAGGATCTAAATCAATCATTTTTCAACGTATCCAAATGATTTTAAAATTTTTTTTCCCTTTTCTGATTGAACAAACTCCTTAAATTGTTTTTTTATATCATTCGAGGTTCCGTTGTCAATAAGCGCCATTCCTTGTTCAATATAAAATGTTTCATCGAGTTCAACGTAATATCCCTTACCCTTCAATTTTGGCGAAGAAATTACGGACTTTGATGTTATACCAACATCAACAGTTTTATTCAGGGTATATTCGTTCACTTGTGAGATACTCTCTCCAAAAACAAGTTTCTTCTCTATGGCTTCATAAATCCCCAATTGTTTCATATAACTAATGGCCATTTCTCCATAAGGTGCATTTTGGGGGTTAGCAATTGCTATTCGTTGTACACGGGAAGATTTTAGACAGTTCGCAATCGAATTCAATTTAAGTTGAGGATTCATCGTCCAGATCAATGGTACCCCATAACTATAAACGAAAGGAGACTGATACGTCTTCTGGGACTGTTCAAGTACTTCAGTATAATACATATTTGCAGAAACGAAAACATCGTATGGTGCTCCATTCAGAATTTGAGTCGTTAATTTCCCCGACGAACCCGTGATAACATCAACTTCTATTTTATATTCTTCAGAGAACTCTTCAGCGAGCTCCTTAAATGCAAATTGACCACTGGCCGCAACAGCAACAACCAACTTCTTGTCATTATTTGATGAAGATGAGCATCCCATTGCAACGATAGTAAATAATACTATGAACAATACATTACGCATATTTAATCGTTCTTAGGTAAAAATATGTAGGTACGAATGTAAGAAAAGAAAGACATATAAGAATAATCCAACTACTTCCATAAACATTGGATTCGAATGAGGCTGTAATGACTCCTTCTCTCAGCAATTCACTTAAGTGTGAAAGCGGATTGTATGATGCAACCCATTCTAACCAATCAGGTAGGTTTTTATTCGGAATAAGCGCTGTACTCGTGAATACAATTGGAAGGTTAAACAGATGGACAAACGTTGCCATCAACTCCGAGGTTTTCGTTCGAATTGCAATGAAGCAAGACAACGAAGCATAAAACACCGTAAATAAAAACGTTGAGAGTATCAACGTTCCGATACCAGAAAAGGTAAATTGGATATCTGAAATACCTAAGCACCAACCTATAAAAAGGATGATTAATATTTGAAAAAGGATTCTGGTGTAGTCGGCGAAAATTTTAAAGAATAAAATGGAAAGTTTTGATTGCTGAACGAAATTATACCGTCCAAAAAATCCAGTTTGAATGTCTTTTATGTACAAAATACCTGATTGAGCACTGGACTGAAGTACCGTCATTGCACATACTCCTGGAAGCAAATACGACAGGTAATTCCCTTCTGAAAAGGTAAATTTATCTTCAAACAAAAAGCCGAAAATTGTTAACCAAAAAATAGGTTGCAAAAAGGATACCACAAGGTGAATCGGACGAAAATAGAGTTTCTTCCACATTCTCTTACAAACGACATATCCATACATGAGTGTGTTCATTTTTTTTCGTGTCGTTTTTTGTTCTTTTCCGTACGGTCTGAAAACGAAAGTTGATAACGTCCAATTAACGTTGACTTCAGGTTTCTATGATAGGTTTTGAGTCCAAATATCATTGTTTCCCACTGTTTTAGAAGATCATTCACGTGGTCCGTGAATTCGAAACTATCTGGGCAAGTAATCGTAATTCTATTGTGATGGCGTCTTATGCGAATTCTATCCATTTTCGGGAGGTTTACTTCCATTTCTGGAATCAGATCAACCTCCGCAACAAAATAGGGATGTGCTTGAATGATTTCATTCGGCGATGCGTATTCTCTTCGTTTACCTTTCTCCAAGAAAAGTACTTTATCTGCACTGCTCTGTGCAAGATCAATATCATGTGAAACGCATAAAATGGTCTTACCTGTTGATTTTAAATATGCAATCATTTTTGAACGTGTTCCATAGTCTAATCCGACAAATGGTTCATCCAGTAAAACAATTTCGGGATCGTGAATCAAGCCAAGGGTAATGGAAATCAGTTGTTGTTGTCCCCCTGATAACTTTTTTGCATTCTCATAAAGAATATCACTCAAACCCAAAGAATGAATCACTTGTTGTTTTCGCTGTCGGAAGGGCTCACCACTTAAATGATGTGATTGTGCAATGAAGTCAAGCATATCACTTAACGACATTTCTGGATCAATGCCTCCAGATTGCGGGACATATCCTATGGTTTGGGCACGCTCTCGTTCATTTTTAAACAACCTTTCCTGATAAGTTACTGAACCTGAAGATGGGGCAACAGCTCCGAGCACCAACTTTAAAAATGTACTCTTTCCACTTCCATTTTCTCCAAGAATAAACACAAAATCTCCTCGATTGAAACCAAGACTAAACCCTTCAAAGAGTTTTTCCTTACGAGGATAATTGAACGTAATATCCTTTATGCTCAATTCATTCAAATCGGTCGTTATAGATGATCGTTCCAACATGTTCTCCGTTCACTGCGCGTTCTATTAACTCAGGGGTATTTCCATTCACTAACTGGAAACTATTGCACTGACGGTTGTTTCTTAAGATGTCAATGACTACCCTGTTAAATGGCAATGTACGAAGATTCATGTTCTTCAAGTCCGTTACATTGATTTTATCAATGAATTTCGCATTTGGGTTTTGCTTTGGATCTTCTTCATATAAGCCGTTGACGTCTTTTACAAGTATCACTGATTTAAATCCAAATGTTTCAGCAAGAATTATTGGCCCAGCATCGGTTCTATGTGATGGGATATTTCCTTTTCCAGAAGGATGCTCCCACAAAGAATATGGTGGCATTCCAGCATAAACAACGCCTGGAGCTGCTCTCAAAAAGAGAGGTAATAGGTGTCCTATTGATTCTGGCGGAATTGCAATAACTCCTTCAGGTGAAAGTAAAGTTCCTAGGATATGTGCATTTCCCAAAGCATCTTCTCCAGCTAATTGAGCTAATACTCCAGTAGGCATTCCCAGATCAAGACCAACTGAAAATAAGTGTTTACTTCGTGCTCCTCCACCTGTACTAATAACAAGTCGTTCATTTTTTAGAATTTCACGTATTTTGTCCACAACGGGATATGTAACAGCTCTTCCTTTGTCAATAATTGATGATGCTCCAATTTTAATAATATGCACATCAGGAAGCATTTTAAACGTTGGTGTTTCGTCTCCCTGCTTCATTACTTTTTTATCGAGAAGACTTTCTCGCATAAAAAGACTGTTAATATGATTATCATGTTTCATAGTTACTTCGCTGTAATAATTGTTCCTACCCTTTCTCCATTCAGTGCCTTTGTCAAGTTTCCTGGTACCATTCCGTTAATTATTTGAATCTGACGTCCATTTTTAGCGTTTTTCATCATTTCAATCACTGAACGTTCCACTACAATATCATCAAGGTCTCGCTCTACGAGCTCTTCAGCAGTAATTTCAGGAATGAACTTGGCATTCTTATCTTTTTTCGGGTCGTTTGTGTAGAGGCCATCTTCGTCTTTGATATAGATCATGTTCTTTGTACCATACACTTCACTAATAAGATAACATCCTGTGTCCGTTCTATAAGGAGGTATTTTTCCTACTTCAGGGCTACGTTGCCAATAGGTATATGGAGGCATTCCGAAAAAGATAACAGCATTTCGCTCCTTGAGATAGAGAGGAAGTTGAGAAAATCCACCTGGTTCAATGTAAGGAATTCCTTCATTAGTGAGCAGATAATGAATCATTTTTGCATTTTGGATGCTGACAAAAGTTCCCAATAAACCGAGCACTCCTGTGGGCATTCCCTGATCTATCCCAACGCTATACGCATGACGGGCACGTGTTCCAGCACCAGTTCCAATAATCATTTTATGATGTGGAAGGTTTTCTTTGATTTCTTTAATCAATGGAAACACAGCTTTCCTTCCTCTATCAATAAAGCTTTGCCCCCCTATTTTAATCACGTTTACATCTGGTAATAGACGCTTTGGAACAAATTCCTCTGTTTCTTTTAAAAGTGTTGGGTCTTCGAGATTCTGGGTCAACAGACTCTGTGTAAGTTCTTCTATCATTTGTTTTAAATTCTTAGATGGCTGACCAAAATTAGTCAATTTAATTATTTAATATTTTCTATTCGGGTTTCTTTTTTAAATCGATACGATGCTTAATCCCCAACCAAAAAATATTGTTGTTTTTGTAGCTATTGGGAGCGTTTGATGCTCCAACTTCTTTTGTATATGTGAGTGATACAGCAATATCTTTGTTGAATTTAAACGCCATTCCCGCAAACAAGCGATTCTGATCGAATACATTGTAAACGATATCTTTTCCAGCATTCAAGAAAATTTCATCGCCAAGGTTCAACATCAGCTCTTGTTTCTCCCAACGAAACAAAGAGTAACTCATAAATAAACGATATCGAAATCGGAAATTAAATGAGGTACTTCCTGTGGAAATTGTTTGAAAAAAGCGCTCTTCAATACGAAAACGATGCTGTATTTTTAACTTTATGTATATATCGTTCATTCCAAACTCCTGATATGGACGGTACTCAAAAGTACGAAGCGTATCTTCCTTAAAAAAACCAAGATGCGCAAACCCTGCACTTAAACTATTCCTATCTCCAAAACGATACCCCAATCCCGTTCGAATGATGTATTGTGAATTGTTCTGAAAGGTATTTCGCCAGCGGTATCCTCCGTCTGTTTTTAACAAAAATCGATCATTCAGTTTCAACACCTGATAATATTGTAACCATTCCATATTCTCACGGGTAAATTGCTTTTGTCCATGTACATAGGGCGTCCCAATAAATAGCATGAGTATGATAACAATTGATCTCATTAACTTCTGTTATATTCCTATTTCAAATTTAAATGTGGACAGGTTAACATAAAACATTGGACACATCAAGCAACAAACTGGTAAAACTGGAGGATTCATAATCTACTGATTCTTTCTTCGATTTTTTCTCGAAATTGAGCGTTTGTAATCGCAGGTTGCACGGTATGATTCTCTATGCGATAAACCTTATCACAAAGGTAGTAGATGTCATTTACGTCATGTGTAATAATGATTATTGTCAAGTTATACCTTTTTTGAAAGGTTTCGAGTTCTTTGTACAGTCGATGCTTATTCTCAATGTCCAGCCCCGTAAAAGGTTCATCCATCAGAATGAGTTGAGCCTTTTGTGCAAGAGCTCTTGCGATTGCAACCCTTTGTAGCTGTCCTCCCGAAAGCTCGTGTGGGTATCGATTTATCATTTTAGATAGCCCAAGTTGCTCAAGAAAGGGGCTTAAATTGAATTCTTTTCTCTCTTCCTTTGAAAGCGCAAACAAAACATTTTGCTTTACATTAAAGTGCGAGAACAAACTGTTTCCCTGAAATATATAACCAATATTTCGCTTCTTAATCGACACTTGCTCTTTACTGCTATGCCATATTTTTCCATTAAATGAAATTGTGCCGTGATCTGGTTTTACAATTCCAGAAATCATGTTAAACAATGTAGATTTTCCTTGACCTGAACTACCATAAAGTCCGGATATTGTAGACGTGCTAATCTCAATATTTGCACGTAGTACGGCTAAACCACTTTCAGAATCAATCTGTTTTTTAACGTCTAGTATCAACATATAAAACAAAACTTTGGCATGTAAAGTTACAAATAATCGTTACTTCAAATTGTTAGAGTGTAGTTTGAGATTACTACAAAGAGTCAAATTCTATGACATTCTAACAGTTTACCATTCGACTCCAGGGCAATCGCTTACTCGTTTAGTAAAAAAATTAGATCATTGATTAATAACAGGTTAATTTTTTCTGTTTTTAAAAATTCAGAATACTATTTTCAGTAACTAATAATCAGTAACCATATTTTTAGCCAGCGATTGCCCTTCATTCGACTCTTATTCTGAGACATTTCCTTATTTTTTTGGTTACTTTTCCGAACTTTTAGTCAAGATTGAACTTTTTCTTAGAATGAAAAATCAGTTCGTTGGTAACTTTCAATTTCGCTAAAGTGATGTGAAAGCTAGGGGGCGCGGTTTAGCTATGTAAATGGCAAAATCGCTTGAACTTGACTGATAGTTGAATTTGATTAAATCGAAATGTAAACAAAAAATGCAGAAAAAAATTTTAGTGCCCATCATGTTGATTCTTTCAAGTGGGATAATGGCAATGGCGTGGCTCGGGCACTTAAAGTACAAAGAAGACTTAAGTTTTTTGATGGCAGCTCTTTTTGCTTGGCTGCTCGTTCTTCCTGAATATATTCTTAACGTTTTAGCAATACGAAAAGGTGTTGGTATTTATCAACCTAGCGAAATGGCAGCGATGAACCTTTCATCAGGTGTTGTTTTTATTGCCTTAGTTTCATATTTCATTCTAGGTGAAGAATTAAGTACTCAAAAATATATTGGTTTTGGCTTGATGATTATTGCAATGGTTTTAATTTCAGGATCTGAATCCGCTGAAAATAGAGATAAAAAAGATCTGTAGATATGGCATTATACCTCATTCCCATCATGCTTTTCGCTTCAAGCGTACTAATGGCCTTTGCCTGGCTCGGACATATAAAATTTAAGCATAAAGGCTTCTTCACAGCACTTATCTTTAGCTGGTTATTAGTACTTCCTGAGTACCTGCTCAATGTTT
>CAJQOB010000134.1 GCA_905479845.1 uncultured Flavobacteriales bacterium | reverse complement strand
GAACATCGTTTTGATACTTACGCTGTACTTTTGGATTGGAGATATTGCTACGTTCAAATTTGAGCAGTCTATCATACGCACTCCTTGAATCATCCTTGGACAAACAACTGTACGCTACTTCCACCTCAATGAATTTTTCTTGCGCATCAGATGCTGAATTCAAATCAGGATGATATTTCTTCGCTAAACTTCGATAAGCTTTCTTTATGTCAGCGGAAGTTGCGTTTTCTTCCAATCCAAGAATTTGGTAATAGGTGGCCATTTACTCTCTCTATTGAACTACGAATATAGGAATTGTGAATTCAGCCCCAGTGATTTAGGCTTTCCAGCGTTCGGCAGCCCATTCTTTTCGCTCGAACTTTTTCAAAAAGGTCCAAACAATAATCCGACTTGTTTTGTTTCCTTGTCCCATTGGAATCGTTCGTTGTTCCATTGCTCCAATTTTCTCCAAAGCTGCCTGAATGTGCTTCACATTCGATTGTTTTGAAACAAGAGTCGAGAAGTAGCAGCACGTTTTTGCGAACTGTGAACTCTGACGAATCATTCGTAGTATGAAGGCTTTTTCACCACCTTCTGTCCATAATTCACCGCTCGTTCCACCAAAGTTTAATTTAACTTCTTCTACTTTTTCTCCCTTTAGATTGTTCAATTTTCTTTGAGACCCAGCTTGCGCATCTTCCGCGGAAGCATGAAATGGAGGATTGCAAATCGTTAGATCGAATTTCTCACCTTTCCCGATAACACCAAAAAATGTTTCACCTTCTTTTTCCTGAAGACGAATGTCTACTTTTCCTTTCAATTGTGGATTAGATTTCAAAATAGATTGAGCAGATTCTACAGCTGTCGAGTCAATATCTGACCCCACAAAGAACCACCCGTATTCACTATTTCCAATAAGCGGATAAACCATATTTGCACCAGTTCCAATATCCAAACAACGAATGTTTTCACCAGTTGGAATTGTTCCAAAATTGCGAATAGCCAATACATCAGCTATGTGATGAATGTAATCTGCTCGACCAGGGATGGGAGGACATAAATATCCAGTTGGAATGTCCCAATCCTGAACTCCGTAATATTGCATTAACAGAGCTTTGTTTAAGGCTTTCACTGCTTCAGGTTTAAAGAAATCAACCGTATCGTTTCCATGTTTGTTTTTGGTAACGAACTTCGATAGTTCTGGTACACGTTCAATAAGCAAGGCTAAATCATATCGATCTCTGTGCTTATTTCTTATGTGTAATCGCGTTTTTGTATCTGTTGATTTCTTGTCTGACATGTCCCCTTGAAATGATTGGCTGCGAAGTTACGATAATCGCGCCCCGATTCAATTTTGAGTCTTCTTTTTTCATAAACTGACTTTAGTCATAGTTTTTAGGTTCGTCCCTTCGTATTTTTATTCTATAAACGAGGGGTGCATCATGATAATTATAGGAAGCATCCAGAATATCAGGCATTATGGAAAAAGTAACTCTGGCAATTCAAAATTTGAAGTGTGGAGGTTGTGCAACAACCATCAAGATTAACTTGGATAAGATTGACGGTGTCTCTGGAATTGATGTGGACCCAGACAATGGAACAGTGACTCTTTCCGAATGGACAGAGGATTCGATGGACACCATAAAAAGTGAATTGCGCCGTCTAGGATATCCATTGGTGGATGAAAACAATCCATTTTTTGCCAAAGTGAAATCCTACGCAAGTTGTGCAGTAGGAAGAATGAGTTCAACAGAAAATTAGAAATAAGCGGATGCGAAAGCATCAAGACAATGAAACGAAAGTTTCGATAACGATAAAATCAGACAAATGAAAAAAGTAATTATCCCAACGGATTTCTCAAAGAATGCTCGATTAGCACTCGACTTTGCGATCAGTAATTTTAATGACTCAGACACCGTGTTTTGGCTCACGCACGTGTACCGAATGCCATATTCTGGAGCTGTAGTATCAGTCGATCTTGATGACCTTTTGAAAGAAGATCGAGAGGAAGATATGAGAAAAGAATTGACCGCCGCCCGCGAGCGATTCCCAGGACTACAAATTAAAGGACATGCGATTCAAGGTACATTTATAGATGTGATCTCAAAGATTGTTGAGAATGAGTCCATTGAAATGATTGTAATGGGAACAACGGGTGCCACTGGTGCCAAAGGCGTTTTACTCGGAAGTAATGCAGCTAATGTGGTGAGACATTCTAAAGTTCCGGTTCTACTTTACCCGAACGGCTGTGGTATTAGTTCTATGAAGAAGGTTGTACTTGCCAGTGATTTAAAACATGTAAAAGGGTACGAAACGTTCAAGGCTGTTCGACAAATTGTGAAAGAAACAGGATCTAAGTTAGACATCCTTCACCTTGAAAGTTCTACGGACGATGAAATCGTTAAGGAACGTGAATCGTTGTTGTTGGATACAATCTTTGTTGATTTGCCGCACGGATTCCATTCGAAAGAATTGAAGCATGCAGAGGAGGATATTTTGGATTATGCGCACGAGGTTGATGCTGACTTAATCGCTGTTGTTGCTCGAAGTTATGGATTCTTTGAACGTATCGTACACAGAAGTACGTCAAGAAAATTGAGTATGCTGACGAATGTTCCGTTACTGATCTTGAGAGAGCACTAATCAACCCGAATCACTATTGAGGATTCTTTCTCTTCACCGAAATCATCATCGCTGTCGTATTCAACGGCAAGAAGTTTGATTACGTGGTTGTTGTAGACAACGGAATCAACAGTTGTTTCGCCGAGGCCAAGTTCAACATATTGTTTATCGTCTAGTTTAAGCTTGACTTTTACAAATCCGGGCCATACACAAACAGCTCCCGGAGGGCAGCGAGATTCACTCACTAGTTCAGTGTACTTAACGTCCATCTGTCCTGAATTTGTTGTTTCAATGAGGATTGTAGAATTGAATCCAATGGAAACATCTTCGTTCAGTTCGAACACCTCTTTTTCGCAGGAAGTGAGAAGAAGTGTGAGACCGATAAAAAGAAAAAGTGCGCGCATGTAGCTAAAGTATGATTCGAATTCCTCAAAATACCAATTTGTTAGGTTATTAGAGAATTTTCAGGATAGTTTATTGATTTTAAACCAAAAAGGGAGGTTCAGATTGTTATCTGAGCCTCCCTTTGAACTTCTATAGTGAGCTTTACTTCTTTACGAATGAAAGCGTTTCTTTTAGCTCTCCCGACAGCACTTCAATGAAATAAGTTCCGCTTTGAAGAGATGAAATGTCAATGGATCCCTTGTAAGATCCGGCCAGTAATAGTTGCCCAGTAGTACTAAACACATTGTATGAATCAATTTCAATTTCACTTGATAGTGAAAGTAATTCAGTTGCTGGGTTTGGGTAAGTCATTAGTGATCCAAATGGATTAGCTTCTGAAATACTTGCATCTACAGCAGCGACAACGATACTTCCAAGAGTAGTTTCGTTTGCTGGGTTTGCATTAGGCCCAGTGATTGAAAATCCGTATTGCACTAGTAATCCGGCAGGAAGTTCAGCTGCTGTTGCAGAAACGCTAAACACGCCGCTCGTAGGAAGATCAAATACCTTAGATCCAGACAGTGAATCGGCATATCCGTTGGCTGGGTCTAATGCTTTAATGAAGAATTGAGCTGTATAACCAGAATCTAAATCGTAAGAAGAAACGCTTCCAGAGAAAGTCAAATCAACATCGTTGAAAGTTGCACCTGGCTCAACGAAAGTAAGTGCCTCCAATTGCTTGTTTCCTTCCATTGTTGTTTGATCTATCCAAAATGCATCTCCAGGATTCTCAGCATATGTATTGAAGTTTGGCTGAAGCGTAATCGTGTTTCCAGGTACATCTAGAGTTGTTTTGAGAGCTGGAACTTCCCATGACGAGCCAAATTGATAGGCACCACCATCTGCTGGTAAATCGAAAACATTCATGTATCCAATCCAGCTGTCAGAAGCATCGGCGGAAATATTGTTTTGCCCAAATGAGTATGTCGCAGCTACGGCAACAACAAAAAAAGTAGTAATGATTCTTTTCATATCGATAATTTTCCTCTAAGATATTGTAAAAGAAACAATAAGTAAAATTTTTGTTTACCTTTTACTGAGAAAAGATTACCAAACCCACGGTATCACTGCTTTTCGCTTGGTTGGATAATCATCAAAATGTTCTTGGTACCATTCATGGTGATTGAGTGCGCGAGGAACGAGATTCGAGAATGTCCAAATCGCAAATGTCACCGCGGGTAAACTCCAAGCGATGACCGCAAACCCAGCCCATTCAACAATTTCGCCGAAATGATTCGGACATGAAATGAAATGAAATAGCCATTTTCGAGGAATTTGATATCCCTTTTGTTCTTTTCGAAGGGCGATTAATTTGCTGTCAGTAATTTGATTGATGAGCATTCCTCCAATGAAAATAACCAGACCGAGAATTACATTTATTGAAAGCAGTTCTCCTCCATCGAAGTCCATGAACCCAATGAAATAACCATTTAGAAATCCATTCACACCATTGAAGAAAAGCGCGCTGAAAACAATTACCAATGGAATTTTCTTTCCTTTAGTTCTGATGCGCAAAGGGAAAATAATCGTACGATTGAAATAATGAAACGACCACAAACCGATCAATAGCCATTCAACAGAGTCTTTCTCACTCGGCCCTAAAATAGCTAACAAAGGACAAATTAGGAAAGCAGGGAGCTCCATCAGGAACCACCCCAAACGATTGTCCATCATACTTCCCCATTGCTTGTTTGTATGTCGACCATAGGGCGCTCGAATTTTGAAAACGACAAGAACAATCAGCGTTACAAGGGCAATTCCAATCCAGAGGTAGTTAATGCTGTCAAATAAAAAGTTACTCATGTTCGTTCAAGTTTGAAGTACCGAAAAAGCGCATCATTTCTTCCTTGTTCTTGGTTTTATACGCCTTGTATGGTTCTGAAAGTGTTCTCAAATACCATTTGGCAATTCCAGCAAAAGGCCGTGTAAAAAATCGCTGAATGGGAGGGACACTTGCATGAAATCGTTCAAAGTATGACTCAAGATCGTCCGATTGAAAGTGTAAGATCTCTTCAAGGTCATCGCCGTCCATGAAATATCCGCAGTGGAAATTCATCGTGGCAAAAGTGTATTTAGGGAAGTTTACTTTTCCCATCCCAAAGCTTTGAAACGCCTGAGAGAGGAAGTCGTGATAGCTGATTCTACATGTTGATCCTCCTCCAAGATTGAAAATCCTTTTATTCAGTTGGTCTAAATGATCCGGTGCATTGACAAATGCTCTCGCCGTATCTCGAACGGTGCAAATCTCCATCGGTGTTTCTAGAGGAACATGAAAGATGATCCCAGAAACTTTGTGATTCCCAATTCCCATGATCGCACTCAGGCGCAAAATCGTCCAATTCAATTCTGAATTCTGAATATCCGTTTCCGTTAAAATTTTTGCAATTCCGTACTGATCGTATTGCTCAGGATCCAGAGGATCTCCAACGTTTATTTTGGGTGTTGTTAATCGATCACCATAAACGACAACA
>CAJQOB010000133.1 GCA_905479845.1 uncultured Flavobacteriales bacterium | reverse complement strand
TAAGGCGATTTAATTCATCTAAGGTTTTTACACGGATCTCAATCACTTCACGATCAAACTCTTCTGCGTCCTCAAGTCCCTGACCTGGATCTACATCGTAGAATGCGTGCGGACGGACAGTGCACTTGAAATCGGCTCCTTCAAGCTCCTCCTTCATCCATGAGATGGTCTTTGGCATTGAGAGAACTTCTTCTTCCTCCTCGAACTCATCCTCATAATCACCAAAATCGAAATCAAAAGGCCCCTTGGAATCGATATCCGTGTTCGATACCTGATAGACATATTCTTTAACTGGAAGCTCAAAGGATTCGTTAATTGTGACTTCGATTGTATTCATTGGAAGTTGACCGAATACGGCTAAACTTAGTAGAGTGAAGAGGGCAGTGAATGTAAGATTCTTAAACATGTGGTTGATTTTATTTGAAAGCATGAAATTAACCATAAAGCCCATTTTAAGCGTATAAAACCACTAATTTTTCGACAGATTCGATTAATTTACGCCCTGACTGTCACTTTATCCAATCTCGTAACACTTAACCATTGAACGCAGCCAATAGGCACTATGATTAAATCGAAAGAACAACGTTTCTTAGCACTTTACGAGCCAATTCATGATAGGTTCGAACGCTTCTGCAGAGCACGAGTGTATGGAGAGATGGAGTACACCGATTTAATGAATGAAACCTTGCTGGTCACTTTTGAAAAACTCGATTCCTTGAAGTCGGATGATTCGTTCTTGTCGTATTTGTTTAGCACAGCTGTACGCTTGTTGGCAAATAGCAATCGAAAGATGAAGCCAGAACGTATGCCATCAATTGAAAAGGAGCAGAGTATCCCCGCGTCGGACTCAACAGAGCATTCCATGGAAGTGCATTTATTGCACAGAGCCTTGGCAGAGTTGAAAGACGATCAACGTGAAGCCTTGATTCTGTTCGAAATATCAGGATTCAGCATTCGAGAAGTTGCTGGAATTCAAGAAGCGAGCGAATCAGCGGTAAAACAACGATTGAAACGGGGAAGGGAGCGACTAGCACAAATTCTGAGCTTCGAATCAGAAATTAAAACAGGAAAGGAGGTAAGCTAATGGAAGAGAACAAACGAATATCAGATCTATTTGAACGTGCTCGAACTGAAGCACCGAAAACTTCCTTTGAAGAAGTAAAGAAACACGTCGTTGCAGCAAGCACTGTCGGCAGTGTTGGGATTCTTGCCAAATGGGCTGCGTTATCATTTAAACTTAAATCAATTATTATGGTAACGACACTAAGCACACTGACAATCAGTACACTATTAGTCATTTAACAATTCAATGAGTCATCAGGTAAAGCAGAAAACTCATCCATTTCAAATCGAACACAGAGCGAACACAATTTGGAAATTCACAGTGAGAATGGCATCCAGAAAACCATTGTTTATGATGAGAACAATTCGATAGTAGAAGTAATTGTGGATTCATCCGATCAATTGGATGCAGACGGAGAATCGATTCGATACCTTAGTCCAGTGGAATTGCTTCCATTTGAAACAGTCGAAGTGATCAATGAAGACTTGGAAGGAATCGAGTTAGTAGAAGGAACGACGCCACTTGTGGATGTGGAAAAGGACTCTTTGGTCATGAAACGCTTTGATATTTCTGATAAAACAACAGAGGAGGAGTTGGATCAAATGCAAGCGGCTGCAGCCGATGCTGGAATCAGCATTCAATTCAATGCACGTATCCGACGAGGAACATTGAAACGTCTCTCTCTAGTTATGTCGATACTGGAGGACGGAAAACGCAAGTACAAACGGTCATGCGTGTACAAAGCCAAAACTTTTAGTTTCCAAACTGGATGGATGGAGGATAAAAACGGTCAGGTTATTCGATTCTTGAATAAGGATGAAGTAAAGCCGTTTTGTGCTAAATACTAAGTAGATAGAGTATAGTTTAGCCTTAGAGCCTTCATCCCAGCCGGAAATTATTGGTAATAGGATGGAGGCTTTTCAGTTGCGATTTCCGCAACTGTTAAATATCGGATTGCGCAATTCGATTTAAAAACCGATCTTTCGAGTCCTACTTTTGAACAAAAAACTAAACTATGCGACAACTCCTACTTGTACTATCAGTCCTATTCCTTTCTACTGCGTGCTCCAATTTCCACATGGAGAAGAGACGTTATAACAAGGGATTCCACATCTCATTCAATAAAAACCGTCTTAAGAAGAATACTGATTCCAATGAAAAGGAAACCTTGGCAGAGGATAAAACTTCCAACAAATCATCCGAATTCATTGTGAAAAACAGTTCTGAACTTGCTCTTACCAAAACGGACGCAATTGAAGCACCACTGGACGCAGCGAATGAATCCAATACTATTCAAGCTTCTCATTCCAAGTCGAAACCTACACATTCTGTTGACGAAGTGGAAGATGCCATAAAAGACGTCTCTGAAACAACTGCTGCGATCATAACATCACGGGGAGCGGCATCCAAATCAACGGAGAAGTCAGGGGTAAATGCCCTCTGGTACTTTGCAATAATTGGGGTTCTTCCCGTTTTATTCGCTACGAAGCAACAATCAATAAACATTAGCTTATGGGCATCAACGAATGTTTCAAAGGCAAAAGTCGCCATGGGTGGTTTGTACGCATTAGGGGCTGTGTCGAGTTTCCTATTAGGAGATATATGGCAACCAGTACTGGAAGACTGGATGTTAATTGTTCCCTTGACACTAGCTGGATCTATTTTGGTAGCTGATGCAGTTAAAAAGGAGAAAAAATCAGGATTCTTAACAAGGAAGCTGTCTTATGCCGCGGTAAACACAAGTTCATTTTTTGGAACACTTGCAATGGGCGCGCAGTCAAAGTTAAACGTCCTACAGTTGATGGATCCTGAAACACAAGCAGGACTAGGTCAAGGGGCAGCGGCGTTCATTTCTGTATTATTAGTTCTTGCCATGGTTGCGGCAATTCTCGGTGTAGCCATGATCGCGTGTAATTTGTCCTGCAGTGGTTACGGTATTTTGGCATTGATTGTCATGGCTGGAGGGGCGTTTCTTGTACTTTTTCTTGGAACTTGGGGAATACTCGGAGCAGTTCGTGGAAGAGAGAGAAACAGTGACAACTTAAAAGCGGCACTGATTACCGGGATGGTTGCTGCCTTGCTAATATTGGTTCCAGTTGGAATTGCATTTATAGCAGGATTCTAGCTGTTAAAAAATGTTGTAATTCAGATTTAACCCCAATAAAGCGCCAATTCACGCGTATATTGGAACAAGATGAAACGTGTTCACAATCACATTATTCAAGAGCTTGAGTCAGGTCGGAGCCAATCCTTAGTTCTTGATTCGCGTCAATCGAGGATTTCAGCAGGAGCAAGGGAATTGGTGGCGTTTACGTATAAAAACGCCATTTCCTGCATCTTCCCAGTCTTCATTTTTGGGATGTTGGCGGTTTCGCGAATGGTGGATCATTCGGTAATTCCCAGGTATGATTTCTTGTTGATTGTCTGTGTGTTAGCTCAAATTGTATTGTTTTTGACGGGAATAGAAAGCAAGCGGGAAGTAGCGGTCATTTTCATTTTTCATGGTTTGGGCGTGCTGTTGGAGCTTCACAAAGTAAATGTCGGCTCCTGGTCGTATCCTGAGGAAGCCTTCACGAAATTTGCTGGAGTCCCGCTGTACAGTGGATTTATGTATTCGAGTGTGGCAAGTTATATCTGTCGTGCTTGGGATAATTTCGATTTGAAGATTGTACAGTGGTCACATTCGGCATTAGCCATAATAGTAGGAGGGATTATTTACGTGAATTTCTTTACGAATGCATTTATGGCGGATTTACGGTGGTATATCATTCCAGTCTTATTTATTGTTTTCTGGAGAACCAAGGTTCGGTTTAATACAAACGGGATTGTGAGACAAATGCCCATGTTGTTGTCATTTGTGTTGATTGGATTCTTTATTTGGTTGGCGGAGAATATCGCAACGTTTTTGGGTGCGTGGAAATATGCGTATCAACATGAAGGTTGGGAAGCTGTGGATGTATCAAAGTTGACGAGTTGGAGTTTGTTGGTAATTGTGAGTGTGATTATTGTTGGTCAATTGAAGCGATTGGGAAGAAGTGTTGGTTGAGATGCAATGAAGTATTGATGGGATTCGTTAAAACTCTATTTAACATAATATTAATTATAGGGCAATGTCGGTATTTGCGATTCGCAATACCT
>CAJQOB010000132.1 GCA_905479845.1 uncultured Flavobacteriales bacterium | reverse complement strand
AAATTCCCGAAAGCATGGCATCGGCATCACCCGATTCAACCATCATCGCACCGAAGTGATTACGCTCGCGCATGATTTGAATAGCCTCAAATTCGGTAACCCCTTTTCGCATGCGCTTTTCGAAGAACTTAAGACCATAATCTTGGCGACGATCTTTTTCTTCGTCCGATTTAGGATCGATGATTTCCACCTCTGGGAATTCCATCATATACTCATTAATGAGCCCTTCGATAACATGTTTCTTTCCAAGTAAAATTGGATATGCAACACCTTCTTCCCATGCAGTTTGAGCCGCTTTCAAGATTTTAATGTTGTCTGCCTCAGCATACACAACACGTTTTGGTGAGCGCTGTGCTTTCTCAGTAATGGTACGAATGAGTTTATTATCTAAACCGAGACGGTTCTTCAACTCCATTTCGTAAGCTTCCCAATCTGTGATTGGTTCTTTCGCTACCCCTGATTCCATTGCTGCTTTGGCAACGGCTGGTGCTACGTAGTATATCAATCGTGTATCAATCGGTTTTGGAATGATCTGATCACGTCCGAAAGAGATGTTCTTCTCTCCATACGCCTCAATAACTTCCTCTGGAATGCTCTCCTTGGCAAGTTCAGCAATTGCTTTTACCGCCGCAAGCTTCATCTCTTCATTGATTGTCGTTGCACGCACATCCAAAGCTCCTCTAAAAATGAAAGGGAAACCAAGAACGTTGTTCACTTGTTAGGATGATCCGAACGTCCTGTTGCCATGATAATGTCTTCGCGAACAGATGTTGCGTCTTTGTATGAGATTTCTGGCTCTGGATTCGCCAAAGCAAACACAATAGGATCTTTCGCCATTACCTTGATCATTTCCTTCTGCACGAGGCCTCCTCTTGAAAGTCCTAGGAAGACATCCGCTTTTTTAAACGCATCTTCAAAGGCAATGTCTTTTTTGTGATTGGCAAAGTACTTCTTGGTATCATCCAAATCAGTTCTTCCTTTATGGATCAATCCTTTCGAATCGAACATATAGATGTTGGACAACTTGGCTCCAAGGGCATGGTATAGTTTTGCACAAGAAAGTGCCGATGCACCCGCACCAGAAACAACAATCTTGACTTTTTCAATTTTCTTTTTGGCCAGTTCCAATGCATTCAACAAGGCTGCTGACGAGATAATCGCTGTTCCATGCTGATCATCGTGCATAATTGGTATATCCAATTCCGCTTTCAGGCGCTCCTCAATTTCAAAAGCCTCAGGCGCTTTAATGTCTTCAAGGTTGATTCCTCCAAAAGTTGGAGCAATTGCCTTTACCGTTTGAATGAACGTCTCCGGGTCAGTAGCATCAACTTCGATGTCAAATACATCTATGTCTGCGAAAATCTTGAAGAGAAGGCCTTTACCTTCCATTACAGGTTTCGAAGCTTCGGGCCCAATATCGCCTAAGCCAAGAACAGCCGTTCCATTTGAAATTACTGCAACTAGATTACCTTTGCTGGTATATTTGTATACATCTTCTTTATTCTCTGCAATTCTCAAGCAAGGCTCTGCTACACCTGGCGAATAAGCCAAGGAAAGATCGCGTTGAGTTGCATAAGGTTTCGTAGGGATTACCTCGATTTTACCCGGTTTACCCATTGAATGATAATCGAGAGCATCCTGTTTTCTAATTTTCGCCATAAATAAGTTGGTCTTGGTCGCTTTTGAAGCGGGTAAAGGTACTAATTATGAATTAATAATACTGACAGAATAGAGCAAGAAAAAGGGCTGGTCAAACGACCAGCCCTTCTCAAAAATATTTAGAGTCAATTACTTGATAACTACTCTTTCAGTAGCAACTCCACTTTCAGATTTAACACGTACTGTGTAAACCCCAGAAGCAAGAGTTGAAGTGTTTACTTGGATAGAAGATTGACCAGCAGTCAAAACTTCAGAAGAAACAACTTGACCTTTAATATCCAATACTTCAACTTGAGCATCAGCAGATCCTGCTTCAGAAAGCTCAACAGTAACTACGTCAGTAGCTGGGTTTGGATATACGTCAAATGTATTTGAAGCTAAATCTTCAACACTTGATGCTCCACCAATATTGATATCATCTACGAAAAGGTTGTTTCCGTATGCAGAAGTTGCAGTAAACTTAACAACAACATCTTGCATGTTATCGTAAGCAGACAAATCAATAGAGTTTGATGCCCAATCAGACGCTGCTGCAGGAACATACTGTGTAGTTGATGGAGGAAGAGTCGCTAAACCAGATCCTTGCTCACTCCATACTGAAGTCCAAGTAGCACCACAATCAGTAGATACTGAAATCTCCAATTGATCGTTTTCAGCTTGGTACTGACGGTAAGCGTGGCTAAAAGACAACTCAGAGTTAGTTCCTAAGTTTACTTTTTGCATAACCAAGTTCATTTCACCTGATGTGATCGAGTAAAATCTGAATCGAATACTACGATCAGAGTTAGCAAATCCACCAATTGCACCATAGTTAAATGTTGGACCATCCAATACACCGAAAGATCCTGCACCAATTCCACCACCATCAAAAATAGCAGTTGTCAAATCAGTAGAGTAACCTCCAGTTAAAGGAGCTGTTTCCATTCCTTCAGTTAAAGGAGCAGCAACACCTGTAGCATTCAATTTACTGTAAGTTTCATCTGGAACAGATACAGCAGCTGGACTTTGCCAGTTTTGAGCACCGTTTACAGATACAACGTTGTAAGTAACAGTACTTGTTCCTGAAGCTAAAGTAGCACCTGGCCAAGTAATAGTTGCAGATTGTCCTTGAGCGAGGCTTCCTGTGTAAGTTTCTTGAACTGCAGTACCACCGTTGATCGAGTACTCAGCAACAACTTCAGTTACAGCAGTAGCATCGTTGTTTGTGAACTCAATAGCAGGAGTGTAACTGTAATCACAGTATCCAGAACCTGCAGTTGAAGCAGTAGCAGCAGCAACGTTGATCAATCCTGGGATAGAAACAACAGAAGTTTTACCAGCTTGCATGATTTCTTTTGACGCATCATTTTGAACATAGATAGCGAAAGTTACTTGACCTTTGTCAGCAATGTAACTTGGCAAACTTGTAATTGTGAAGTTAAAGTTTTGCGTTGAGTTCGCAGCAATTGAACCTAATGCCGCTCCACCAGTTGCATCAGCAGCTCCAGTAGAAGCATCATACATTTGACGCATTACATTGTAAAAATCAGTTTCACCATTACTACCAGGGGCAGTATTGTAAGTTACAACCTCCTCAACCATAGTAACGTAAATTTTGTCTCCGGACGAAATAGCCGCACCAGTAACATTCTCTACATCAATATTTACAGTTACTGTATTTGGATCTGCCCAAGATTGAGTTGCTGTAATTTGGTAAGGTGTTTGAACTGCAGCAGCAGTCGCTAACGTTGCAGCAGTAACGATTGTATTAGGAGCTCCTGTTGCACCTCCGTTTAAGCTAGTGTTTGGAACACCTGATACGTTGTAATAAGCTACACGTGCATCTGGACCAGCTGAAAATGAATTATACATTGGATCAGTTCCTGGCCAAGAAACTTGGTGTGAAATTTTCACATAGTCTCCTGTATATGCAGCAAGAGTTGCTTGCATAGCAGGGTTTTGGCTAGCACAAGGCCCGCAAGAAGCTTGTGTGAAGTGTTCAATCATAGGGACTTTGTTTACCTGCGCTTGCACGCTAGTCATGCCTAAAAAAAGAAGACTTCCACAGAGTAATAAATTTTTCATAGTTTTTTGTTCTTAAATTAATTTTAGTTCTAAAAATCGAACCAAAGATAAGGTATTGCAGTACTCTACGCAAATCGAAGCGTTTCTTTTGACTTAAGTATATTGTGCCAACTCTTGAAAAGCTAAATAGACTGATTATGAAAGCAATGTTAAATATTATGGTGTTCTCTGGCGCAGGAATGAGCGCTGAAAGTGGAATTGAAACATTTCGCGACTCGAATGGTTTGTGGGAGAATTATCGCGTAGAGGATGTCGCCACTCCCCAAGCTTGGGCAAAAGACCCTGACTTGGTCACAAATTTCTACAATGAGCGCAGAAAAACCATTATTCAAGCAAACCCGAATGATGCGCATCTTGGAGTAAAAACATTAGAGAGACTTGGAGAAGTACTGGTTATTACTCAAAATATCGATGATTTACACGAACGAGCGGGCAGCTCAAACGTCCTTCATCTGCATGGAAATATAAGACAAGCTAAGAGCTCCGGTCCAAATCAAGAAAAGGAGTACTACCCGATAGATGGTTGGAAACTTGATAAAACCACAATTTGTCCTGATGGCTATCGACTTCGTCCGCATGTAGTCTGGTTTGGTGAAGATGTGCCTTCTTACGAACAGGCGGCTATTGAACTAGATCGAGCTGACATTTTAATTGTTATAGGCACTTCTTTGCAAGTTTATCCTGCTGCTGGACTTATCCAATTTGCTGCAAATGCTCAGCGAAAATTCATCATTGACCCGAAAGCGGATGAATTAAATGTTCCTTCTGATTTTATCAAATTGAATGCAGCGGCCAGCAAGGGCATCGCGACGGTACTAAAAGAATTATCCAAAAATCGTGAGTAAACTACTTCGACTTCTTTGAGCTTTTAACGAAATTCTCAATTGCTCCAGTCATTGACGGCGCATTTGGTTGAGGTGCGTGTAAATCCAATCGCATGTTGTTGTCAACAATTGCTTTCGCAGTAGTTGGTCCAAACGCAGCGATGATGGTATCATTTTGTTTGAATTCTGGGAAGTTCTTCACCAAAGATTCAACTCCTCCAGGACTATAAAACACAAGCATGTCGTAGTACACATTCTCAAGATCCGAAAGATCTGACGCCACTGTTCTGTACAATACAGCTTTTGTGAAATTCAAATTATTCGCAGAAAGTGTTGTCGGAATTTTGTCTCTTAAACGATCAGTACAAGGCAACAAAAAATTCTCTTTCTTGTGCTTCTTCAAGATGTCAATCAAATCATCAATGCGCTGTTTACCAAAGAAAATCTTACGTTTTCGGTAGGCAACATACTTTTGAAGGTAATAAGCAACTGCTTCAGAGATACAGAAGTACTTCATTGAATCTGGTACTTCATATCTTAACTCTTCCGCTATTCTAAAATAATGATCAACAGCATTCTTTGAA
This sequence comes from uncultured Flavobacteriales bacterium, assembly GCA_905479845.1. GTDB lineage: Bacteria > Bacteroidota > Bacteroidia > Flavobacteriales_D > Crocinitomicaceae > UBA4466. Next base: position 2,388 of record CAJQOB010000132.1, on the reverse strand, counting down.
GTCAAAATGATTCCTGTGTGCTTGTTAAGCTCTACTTTTTGAGTACGAAACTCTTGAGCTCCAATTCCTTCAACATGAATGAATGAGCGAAAGTCAATTTTCAAGCTATACTTTTCAGCCAAGTCAAAGTAAGGAGATTTTGTCCCTTCAGGCTTCGGTTGAGATACTAATATTGTTTTTACTCCCACTGGTCAACAGTTTAAGTCAAGTTTTGTTCTAGTTGAAATTTCTAGTCAATGCGAAGTATACCATCAACAAGGGCAGAATTTCAAGGGTGCAAAAATACAAAATTATATAATACCATGAAACCCCACGTTTTAAAACTAGGTTTATGCTCTTGACAACTCTGAAGGCTGACTCAGCAAAAAACAATATCAAAACAAGCTGAGCGAACATCGTTTCCTGTCCAGAAATGAACAACCAAAGCACGGCGCAAAAGAAATAAATCAATCCCAAAAACTGTGACCCAATAATCTTTAGCGTGATTGGTTCGTCAAACACACCAGATGTACCGGTCAACCAACGAGTAAGTTGAAAACATGCAAGATTCCAAATGAGAAGAGAGATTGGTAAGATGAACACTAGAACGTTGTTAGAAAGCTGAATCTTGTGATTTCCCTGAACGTACAAATAGCATATTGCTCCAGCGGACAAAGCATAATTCAGTAGTAATAATAAAGAACTCGGCTTCCCCAACGGCATTGTTTCCCTTACGAATGACACAACACCTTGAAACTTTCCATTCGCCACAACCAAGCTTTGGTAAATCCCAGCTCTAGCGAAACGTGCAATAGCCAAAGTGATGAACGCAAGGAACAGGACATAACCCATCATCCATTCCAAAGAATGAAAACGAAGCATTAACTCATTTGGGATAACATCGTCTGAAATAGTGAGATAGATTTCCACTTAACCTTGCTTGTTTCTTGTTGATAGCACCAAAGTTACATCATGATTTCGACTTTTTTTAACACTCGTCAAAAATATAGTTAATTTTGCAGTCCATTAAATTCATTCAGATATGAGAACTGACTTATATACTCATCCGGACTACTACAATATGGATGATCTTCTTTCAGAAGAACACAAGCTTGTGCGCGACGCTGCTCGTGCTTGGGTAAAGAAAGAAGTTTCACCAATTATTGACGAACATTATGAGAATGCTACATTCCCAAATCATATTTTACCAGGACTTGGTGAGATTGGTGCTTTTGGGCCCTACATTCCTACAGAATACGGTGGTCCAGGCTTGGATCAAATTTCGTATGGATTGATCATGCAGGAGTTGGAGAGATGTGATTCAGGATTGCGCTCTACTGCTTCAGTTCAGAGCTCTCTTGTGATGTATCCAATTTGGAAATATGGAAACGAGGAGCAACGCATGAAATACCTTCCTAAATTGGGAACTGGTGAGATGATTGGTTGTTTCGGGTTGACGGAACCAGATCATGGATCAAACCCAGGAGGAATGATTACCAACTTCAAAGACGATGGAGATCACGTTATCTTGAATGGTGCTAAAATGTGGATTTCCAACGCTCCATTTGCGGACATCGCTGTAGTGTGGGCTAAGAGTGAAGAAGGACGTATCCATGGATTGGTTGTTGAAAGAGGAATGGAAGGTTTCACGACTCCAGAAATGCACGGGAAATTATCCCTTCGCGCTTCTGCAACAGGAGAATTAATTTTCGATAACGTTCGTGTACCAAAAGCGAATATTCTTCCAAACAAATCAGGATTAGGAGCGCCACTTGGATGCTTGGATTCGGCAAGATTTGGAATCGCTTGGGGGGCACTTGGAGCGGCAATGGATTGTTACGATCAGGCCGTTAGATACTCTAAAGAGCGCACTCAATTCGGTGTTCCAATTGGTTCATTCCAGTTGATTCAAAAGAAATTGGCGGAAATGATTACTGAGATCACAAAAGCGCAATTACTTACACTTCGTCTTGGACAATTGAGAAACGAAGGGAAGGCAACTTCCGCTCAAATCTCAATGGCAAAAAGAAACAATGTTGAGATCGCTTTAGATATCGCTCGTGAGGCACGCCAAATTCATGGAGGAATGGGTATTACAAGTGAATACTCAATCATGCGCCATATGGCTAACTTGGAGTCGGTATTGACATACGAAGGAACACACGATATCCACCTATTGATTACTGGAATGGATGTAACTGGAATTCCAGCATTCACTCGTACGGCGCCAGATTTGTCGAAGATGTAATTGATACTTAATAGATTTTAGAAGAGGCTGTCTCAAAAGGGGCAGCCTCTCTTCGTTTATAAACATTCGTTGTTAAAAACGAAAAACGGGAAGCATTGCTTCCCGCCGAAAGAATAAGTATCTTTCTATGTGTCGACTTCTAAAATAACATTCAAAAAGTA
>CAJQOB010000131.1 GCA_905479845.1 uncultured Flavobacteriales bacterium | reverse complement strand
ACTTTAATCATTCATGATGAGACAGGACTCAGAATTGTTCAAGAATCCGGCCTTTGAGAACTCTTAACCGAGAGTCTCCGTTCTCTTATAACGAGTTACGATCTCATCAGATGTTCGCGTACCGTATTCAAAATGTCGTGATGGTCAAATGGTTTCAATATATAATCATCTGCACCTAAGCTCATCCCAAGACTAAAGTCTTCCTTCTCCATCCTAGCTGTGAGAAAAATAAAAGGAAGTAAAGTCTCATCCTTCAAATGCTCTTTTAACGCTGTGAGAAGCTCAAAGCCATTCAATTCTGGCATATTTACATCACAAAGTACTAGGTCTGGACATTGATTCACAATAGCATCGTATCCCTCTCTGCCATTTTTGGCGGTTAACACACTGTACCCTCCCAGTTCGAGTATGTCTTGAAGCGTTTCTCGAATATCCTTCTCGTCTTCAACAATTAGTATTTGCTCCATAATTATGACTTGCTAAATGTGATGATAAATTCAGATCCTTTATCCAGTTCACTTTTCAAGGAAATGGTTCCATTGTTTAACTTTACATATTCTTTGGCAATGGAAGTTCCTAATCCTGTCCCTGGAATGTCACCTATATTAGAAGCCCTATAGAACGGCTCAAAAAGACTTTTCAAATCCTGTTCAGGTATTCCTATACCATGGTCCTTTACAGAGATTTGGACATCACGTTTTGAGAAAACAATAGTAAGGGATGGAGCTTTTGCACCAGGGGAGTATTTCAAAGCATTAGAAATAAGATTGGAAAGGGCATGCCCCATTAATTTCTTATCTAAATCAACCTCGACAGGTTTCCCTTTAACGGTAAATACAATTCTTCTATTATCACTCTGTATCTCATTATGGTTCTTAGAAATTTCTTTACATAATTCAACAATGTCCGTTGGAATCAATTTTGGCTCAACGATACCTTCATTTATTTTACCGACAATGAGCACATCGTCCATGAGGTTTGTCATTCTATCTATTTGTGCTCCAATTCGAGTGTACGTTTTTTCAAAAACTGGCCTAATTTTATCTACCATTTGATCTTTTTGCATATCAAGGATTGCTATACTGGCCTTAATTACTGCAAGAGGCGTTCTGAATTGGTGAGATGCAGTGGATACAAATTGTGATTTTAAATCATTTAGTTCTTTTTCCTTTGCCAAACTAAGCGTTAGTTGTTTTTGAGCATCCTCTAGATCTTTCGTCCGTTCTTTTACTTTAATCTCAAGACTTCTCGTGAATTCCTCTTTTATTTTTTGAGCTTCTTTTTGTACTGAAGTATCTCGCATTATTCGTGAGACCCCTTTTACTTTACCTTTTTGATCAATTAAGGGGAAAATTGATAAGTTCACATCAATTAGAGTTCCATCTTTCTTGCGCTTTAATGTTTCATAATTTTCCTTGGAGTTTCCATTAATAATACTCCCGATTATTCTAGAATGTTCATGTGCTATTGGCTTCGGCCATAGTACGTCCATACTTTTTCCTAGTATTTCTTCGTATGAATAACCAAGTAATTTTTCTGCTCCCTTATTCCAACTTGTTACGATATCATTTTTATCAGTAGAGATGATTGCATCGACGGAATGAGATACGATATCAGCTAATTTTCGAACTTCCCTTTCAACTTCCTGCTTCTTTATGTTATTCTGATGCGCTTTAAGCAATGTGGAGCAAGTTGCCAAAAATGGTGCAAGTAGCCTCACATCTTCATTATTATAGCCACAGGGTTTGTTAGCCACCCCAATCATACCAATCAATTCATTGTTATAGAAGAATGGAATCCCCATAAAATCATCCATCGCGGGATGTCCAGGAGGCAACCCTCCTCTTCTTGGATCGCTCCCGGGGTCACTTGATATAACAGGTTTACCTGTCGTTATAGCCCTTCCAAACAGCGTTTCTAGGTTTCTAAATTCCAATCCAGCGATTGAATTGTCCTTGTAATAATCTGAAGACTCCTTATTCCAATAAATATTGGTGATTGCTTGTGTCCTCAGGTATGGTTGTTCATCTTTGTCGTGTAAGACCTCTGCTATGAATCCAAATTCACTTTGCGTAACCTCAAGTAATATGCTGAGCATTTTGTCAAAAGATTCCTTACTGGATTTATTGTCAATAAAAGCATCCTGAATATCAGTTAGAGCGGTTAATATCTCCTGTGACTTAATTTGCCCAGTAATATCTCTGGCTGCGGCAAATATTGCACCTGATTCTGGGTCAGAAACAGCTGACCACAAAAGGTTTTTATGCTGCCCATTGCTACACAGGTATCGATTCATAAAATTGATAGTAATGTCTCCCTGTGACAATTGTTCGATCTCTTTGTAGGTTGCTTCCACATCATCCGGATGTATGAAATCAATAAATGATTTGGAAAGTAGCTCTTCCTTGGAATAGCCCAGAAATTCTGAAAATTTCGGATTTATTTTTTTGAAAAAACCATCTGTTCCTGCTATACACAGTAAGTCCATCGAGACTGAAAAATATTTTTCAAATTGCCTAATTTCTTTTTCCGCGATGGATTTTTCAACAAAAGACGCAATCTGAGTACCAATAAAGGACAACAGTTCTAAGTCTGACTTAGTATATACGTTACCCTCATCAAAACATTGAACTGCTAATACTCCAACAGGCTTGCTCTCATTCATCAAAGGAACACCAATCCATGATTTTGCCATTTCACCATAAATTTTCAGTCTATGTTTCTTTTGAAACTGGAAAGCCTCTTGTCCATTTAGAAGTAACCCTTTCTTTGTTTTGATAATATATTCTGACAATCCATTCCCAGCTATTCTTGGCTCAGAAAGTTCCTGTTTTACTTGTCCTTCCTCTGCCTCGAAGAATACAGTGATTTTATTCTTTGCTTCATCGTAGCTCGAGATATACACATCGGGAAACGATTTGATTTTCTGCAATTCTGAAAAAATAAAGCTGCAAAATTCGTTCAGACTGACATTAGCACTAAGTTGATTGGATATTGAGTTAACAACTTCATTTCTGATTTCTAATTTTTTCTGTGAAGTAATATCCGTTGAGATAATTAGTAAGGATGTTATAGATTTATTTTTCTCCATTGGAGATATGCGGACGGAATACCAAGCTGATTCCAAATTCGTACCATAGCCCTCCATTTCAAAATGTTGATTTTTTCCATTGAAAGCATAAGTTACATACTTAAGATATTGCTCCTTGAACTCATCAGGGACGTACAACATTACGTCGCTTCCAATTACATCTGACATTTGATAACTCTGGCCTACTCGATTAATATAACTCACTTTTAGATCCCTGTCTACAGTTGTGATTAGATCAGGTGAATTCTTATTAATACTTGCCAATCTATTTTCGCTTTCGGCTAATTTCTCTTCGTTTTCTAGTCTTAAAATTTCTGAAGATACTCGTTCGGAAAAAACCTGTAAAGTTGTTTCAGCGATCTCGTCGTTCGTAACGGGGCATTCACTTAATAAAACGATAATTCCTACTGAATTGCCATTTCCATCCATTAATGGACATCCGATATAGCCTTCAATGTTCATATCTATTAGCAATTGGTCGTTGGGGAATAATTCTTGGACACCAGAATTATAGCTACACACCTGATGACCAATAACATTTGCACAAGGTGTACCTTCAAGAAAGTAGTCAAATGCAGGAATTTCCTCTCCGTTATGCACACCTCCAATTACCGAAATCATATCATCGCCCTCAGCAATTTTTCCTATAAAGGCATAATCAAAATTTAGTGAATTTGCTAGGTACCCTGACACTTTATTAAAAAACTCTTCTCCACGAATCGCGCTAAGACCAGTCGCAAGGTTTTGAAGTGTCTTTTTCTGAAAGTTGATATCTGTAATGTCCTGAATTGTGGACCAGATTAGTTCTTCTCCATTTGAATCCTGAATTTTGATTCCATTAAGCAATACAGGGAAAACTGATCCATCTTTATGGATGTACTCTTTTTCGTACGGCCCATACGCACTTTCAGTGTTCAATAAATTAAGCATGATCTCCTCTTGCCCTGAATACTTTTCTGGAGTTAACTCCCAATAACTGAGCTCATTCAATTCTTCCTTTGAATAACCTGTGAATCTTGTGAATTCCGAGTTAACCTCAACGAATTCACCACTCAACTTTTTTAGCGCTATTCCAATAGGAGCAAGATCAAAGAAACTTCGAAGTACACGTTCATTATTGACCAATGTGAGTTCTTGTTTCTTATACGATGTTATATCTCTTGATATACTCTCAATCCCCAGAGGATTTCCCTCCTCATCATAATATATTTTGGCATTAATCGAGAGTATTTTTCGACCTCCATCTTTTGTGATTATTGGAGCTTCAAAATTACGGCAATACCCAGTGTTCATGACTGTTTGGATAAGCCTGTCACGATCTTCAGAATTTTCATAAAAGTCAATTGCTTTTTTGCCCGTCAAACACATAGCCTTATACCCCAACACTTCATATACAGAAGGACTTACAACGTCAACGATCCCCTCATTTGTTACCCGTACAAAAAGATCAATCATCGAATTAAAGAGACCTTTGAATTTTTCCTCACTCTTTAATAATCGTTGCTCCAGTTTTCTTCGTTCTGTAATATCCCTTGAAACAATTTGTATATGGCGAATCTCATTAACCAACGTAATGGAGACGTATGCTTCTGCTACTAAAAAAGTACCATCCGCTTTCAAAATTTTCACCTGTGGAATATGAACAGGTTTGCCTTCTGAACCAATCGCTAACTGTTCTATCGCTTTCTCTATAATCGCTAAGTCATCAGTGTGTATTATTGTTTCAAATGGTGATTTTCCAATAATGCTCTTGTCATTCTCATATCCATATATTTTTAGGAAGGTATTGTTGACATGGGTGATCTTTTCAAAATTATGAATAATAATAGCATTGGGGGATTGGTCAAATAGATTTTTAAATTGCCTTTTTGATTCAGTCAATTTCTTTTCGAACTGCCTCTGTTCCGTAATATTTACAATTTGCGCTAGAACTATTTTTCCGTTGGAGTTTTCACTGTAGCCTAGATTAATCTCGACAGGAAATTCCTGTCCATTTTTGTGTCGCCCATACATCTCTTTTTCACGGCTCCCCATTATTTTATAGGAAGGTTGATCTATATAACCATTAACAAGTTGTTTGTGTGTGTTTGAATAGCATTCTGGGACAAGTGTTTTTAACGGGAGTCCAATTATTTCCTCTGAGCTATATCCAAAAAGAAGTTCTGCCTTTCGATTAAAAATGATAATTTCCTCTTCTTCATTCATTCCAACCAGAGCGGTAGGACTTGAGTCTAGAATATCTTCGGCTCGATATAGTGAGTTCATTTCTTGTTTCATGCTCTTAGTTTCGTACTAATAGTAATGGCGCTTTTGAAAAAGAAAGATGCAATTTTATTATCTAAATGAAAAGAGCGTTGACTACTAATTTCCCAACGTGGATTAATAACTTCCCAACGTAAAAAGAGTTTGCGTAATTACTTACAATACAAAATAGGGCTATTTCAACTAAATGTTAAGTGTATTTTGAATTGTTACTGTTCAATATCAACGAAAACCGAAGATACAATAAAAAGCAGGCATTAAGAAAACATCATGTTGCCGCTGATTTTCGATTCAGAAAACAAATAGTTTCAAAATTCGGAACTCAATATTTTCTGCTATCATACTCTCAATCAAAGGTCAACCAACACCTCTCTTTATCAAGGAGAAGGGTGATCACTTTCAAATACACCCAGCCATCTTTGGTTTCTCCATGGTAATCTCGGGGACGAGACTTATCTAGCTGATTTAGTTCAATGACTCCTCCATTGTCCTAAATGCGTGAATTGGTTACGTTGGGAAACAACAGTGCACCTTTACGTTTCGATAGGAAACGAAACTGTTATATGAGGAAATTTCTTATTCAAAAACATCGAATTTACCCGTAAATTTAATCATGATTCAGAGGGAACTTCAACTACCAAATACTCATTAACATGAAGAATTTATACAACTATCATTTGTCTATCGCTCTGATTTTTGGGCTAGCGACAGTGATTTTTGCTCAGGAGGAATCAGGAAAAAATTACAACTGAAATGAGAAAAAAATTGATAAATGTTCAAGATAACGGAGTCTATTTTTTTCGACTAGAAAAGACGGCGAATTTAAATTCGTGGGGCGTTTCGAGAAAATGTGATAAAAAGAATAGTTGAGTGGTGAAAGAAGGGATGAATAAAGTACAACTCCGTGCTCTACTCTACTTGAGTACAATCGGTTAGTGCTTCTCTTTATTCGGATTCATTCCTTAGTTGTCGTTAAGGTTATAGTTTTCGTTCTATGATCTTAGCGGCAATAAAAAACAGAACCACTACAATTCACATAAAACCCTTAGAACAAGCTAAAAATCATCTATGAAGAAGAGGAATTCCAAGATGAAAAAGCACCTCTAATGATAGATCTCAATCTGGAGAACGAACCAAACAACTCACTGATAGTTTTAGTAATAACTAAACTCTACACTTCATCCTAGTTCATAATTTAAGGTTCCCAAATAAGCTCTTAGCTATTGCATTCCCCAGGACCCAACACCAGAGATTCAGACACACTAAAAAGATAAGTCCCACCATCGTGGTAAGGGATTATGGAGATCGCCAAGTAAGCACGACTATGCATTGCAATATGACTGGAATTAACACCAATGATTGGAAAATGTATGAGAGAAAAGTGCTTAGAAGTTATGTGCTCGATAGCACTGGCGCTAATTATGAATTAGTGCACCAACTCATCTTCACAATTGCGAGGCAAAAGATATGTTTGCTGATTGTCCAGACAAACTAAAAGGGGCTGTCTCAAAAGGGGCAGCCTCTCTTCATTTTAGCCTCTCGATTTGGATACTTGTTGCTTTAAGTTTGCACTTCTCTTTATTTTGCGCGTTTCTTTGAGATACATGGAGG
>CAJQOB010000130.1 GCA_905479845.1 uncultured Flavobacteriales bacterium | reverse complement strand
GTATGCTCGAAGAATGATTGAATTTCCGTCGTAGGAACCCCGAACCAATCTTTCAAAATTGATGCGTAAATATCACGGAAATCATATTCCAACGGAAGTCCCGCTTGATTCACAATTGTACTATCAATTGTTGGGTTACTTCCCATGATATTTGCGTTCAAACAAGAACCGAATAAGAACATCGGAGCGGCATCACCGTGGTCGGTTCCTAAACTCGCGTTTGAAGCAATCTGACGACCAAATTCTGAGAATGTCATTCCTGCTACACGTTCGTGATGGTTCATCTGCTCTAAATCTGCTTGGAAGGATGCCACAGCATCCGAAATACGCTCTAGTAAATCTGCATGCGCACCTTCTTGTGTTGACGTTGCTGATACTTGAGCATCGTGGGTATCAAAGCCATTAACGTTCAAAATGTACACGTTCGTTTGTAGGCCTCCGTCGATCATTTGTGCCACATATCTCAATTGCTGAGCCAGAGGATTCGTTAAATCGTACAAAGAAGCCAAACTTCCTGTTCCAGCATTTGCCGCGGAGTTCACTTGCTGACCATAAGCATTCGCTTGATTGATCAAAGTTGTTAAATACTCCATGTGATCGCCGTAATACGTTCCATCGTTCGTTGCACCACCACTTGAAAGATTGTACACATCAAATGGATCATTCACCGCATGACTAAAATTCGCCATCAGCCCCTGACAGGTAGCCGAAACTTCGTACCCTAAACTAATTGCGAACGGATCTGGACACGCCGTTGATGGGTAACCCGTAGGATATCCTGGGTATTCTCCATCGAAGTATCGACCTAACCAACCCGTATCAGGTTGAGAGTCAATTAAACCTGATGTCCAAATGTCCATCGATCTAAAGTGCGACCTGTTTTGCTCGGGATAACCAACGTTTTGAATAATTCCTAGAGTTCCAGAATCATACATGGATTTCATTCCTCCCATTTTAGGGTGAAGTCCAACCGTTGTTGTCAATTCCAACACATCTGTTTCGGGAATCAGAACGTTGTTTCGTTGTATTGTTAAGTTAGCATATTGATCTCTCGGGATAACGGTGTTTAAACCATCATTTCCTCCGTTCATTCGGATGATCACCAATATTCGATCTTCGTTACTTTTAGATACACTAAATAATTGTTTGCCTATCGATTGTACCTTCATCTCATTGAGAAGCACAGGAGTCCCCGCTGATACAAGTGCTAAGCTTTTTACAAAATCTCTTCTTTTCATATGTTTAAAATTTTTCTGCGGAAAACGATGCAGAAAAGTGTCTGCACCCATGTAACCGCTTCGCTCTCGCTAATTTTTGGGAACTATATCGTTTGAAATTCTGGCATATGGAATACCTGTTGCAGTACCAACTTTACGCGTTGCTCCACTGGATCCGAATACGTAGCGTTTCCAGGGTTTGCCAAATACTCATTGTACTGTAAGGTCCATTCGAAATCTGGAAGACCATTTGTGAGTATTGCTTTTAAAATCAGCTTTTGCGTCGCCGACATTCCTTTTGGTGTAAAGATATCTGCGATATCATCAATGACCGTTGGTGCATCTCCAGGTAAAGTGAGATTATCCAGGAATGTCAGTGTATTCAATTCCCAGTTATTACCGTTTCCAGGAATACCTGTCAAGTACGTCATGAAATCGGTGATCTGGAAACGCGTCTTCAACAAAGCTGAATTCACCCATAATTGCGAATAGGCAGGCGTTTGGTAGTACGCAGGCCAACCAGCAACACTAGGAGGCTCAGCATATGCTTGTCCCATCGTTGATGCCAGTTGATACACCGTAAGGTACATCTCAGAATCCGACAATAAATCAAATGCTGGAATGGACTCTGTACTGTTAAACATAGAGTATATCATATCGAGTGGACTTTTGATCAAAGCTCCTCGAACTGAAAGATCGTAGAAGTGCTCGCTTGAAAGCAATTCGCTCATCACGGGTAAGATTTCGTAGTTGTTTGAAATCAACGTGGCCGACATAATTGGAATTACATTCGTTTCCACATCTGTGGTCAAATCGTAATTCACAAAGTAGCGGTATAGCTTTCTACAAATGTGTTCTGCTACTGCGTTTTGTCCGAATATAACATCGATGTAATCCGCGTATTCGTTCCCCATGTTATTGGAGATCGTTGCATTTCCAAAGTGAGCTGATAATGTCTTGGTAGAAGAATCATGTAGCACATCCGTGTAAACTGCAGTTACATCGGTTAAGGTATCACTACCAATTCCATCGACTAAATAACCTGTCAATATTTTTGCGCCTGCTGCTACATCTTCTTCCGTATAATTGGTGTAATCTCCAGGGCCGATTTGAGGCCCTTTTCCTACCGTATACAATTCGAGTAGCTCTCTGGCGTAATTTTCATTCGGGCTGAACAAGGTGTTTGTTGCACCATTCAGGAATAACAACATCGCAGGGTTGATTGTCATGTCCTTCACGAATTGCCTGAAATTCCCAAGGGCAAATTGACGAATTAGAGCGAAGTAATCATACGTGGCTCTTGGATCTGCGACAGCCGTTACCGCAAAGTGATTGTGCCAAAACAAGCACATCTTTTGAGAAATATCGAACTGTTCTTCGTTGATTCCTTTCATCAGCCAAACTCCTAGAGAAAAATTTCTAGCATTTGCCGTCGTTGTAACTTGAGCAGCTACACTGGGAAAGACATCGTTCACCCAAGAATTTCCAAAAGCCGTAACAGCCTCATCAGGGTGGAAAGCAACAGGTTCAGCCATTGCCGGGATTTGAAGTAGGTTTGTTACTGTCGTAGCCATTCCATCGGTGACCGCAGTAAGCATTTGTTGGTTTGTTGGTCCGAAAAGGGTTCTTCTCAACAGATGGCCAGCTTCTACTTTCGTCCAAGGTCCACTGTAGGGAGCCATATTATACGAAATCGGGCCATTTTGATTTTGATCGGGCATGTGTGTAGTTGATTTTGAAAAATCAAGTTACGAAAAGCGAATGATTTAGGCAATTTCAAATGTGTTATTCAATTGTTAAAGACACCTGTAACCAACTCCAAAAAACAGCCTTATATCCTCAAACAACTTCTTATGAAATACTCACTATTCCTTTCAATTCTTCTTGCTCTAACAGCAACAACATCATCCGCTCAAGATTCTGACTCGATCCAATTTCCACAGCTTATCGCTGGAGGTGGACACAATTTCCAGATTATCGGAGAACACTCATCTGCTTACAAAGATTCGCTGTTCGCTCATTTCAATAAAAAAGAAAAAAGAGGCTACGTCTGGAAGTTTAAAAATGTAAAAGTCGATGGGATTTCTGAAGTAGTTACACTTGAGGTACATCAAGGTTTAAAAGGATATACAGAAGACCCAAGATACAATGCAAACAAATGTGGTGGAAGCGCCTACTTCTATACCTTCACAAGTGAAAAAAGAAAGGCAGAAATGCTCGAAAATCAATCGGAATTAGAATTTCCGGGATTGGTAATCTACGTAAAACAAGGGAACAAATACACGTTAAAGAATCCAGAGGAAGTAAAGCTAATGGAGGCGTATTTAAGAGCGATCTACGAGGGGTAGTAGAATAAGATTCATATCTTGTCCCATCCTAACACCTATGATATGAGCGCTAGCACCATCCAAGAAGTAATTGATTCCCTCGAACAGATAATCGAAACAAGTAAAGAAACAGCAGATCCTCTCGGTTACTTCGCTGCGCTTTATCAAAAAGTGACTATCACCATTAAGGACAAACTTGGAACAAACTACTTCGATGACGATGCTCGTATGGAAAAGTTGGATGTCGTTTTTGCAAATCGCTATCTAGATGCCTACTCCGACTATCATGAAGGGAAACCCATTTCTTCATCCTGGGAAAAAGCCTTTGAGGCAGCGAAAGAAGAAAAGTTCATTGTACTACAGCACTTGTTGTTCGGAATGAATGCTCACATCAATTTGGATTTAGGAATTGCCGCAGCGGAAATCACCAATCCAGAAACTATTGATTCTTTGGAACCTGACTTCAATAAGATCAATGTAATTCTTGGAGATTTGACGAATGAAGTTCAAGAAGACCTTGCGAAGATCTGGCCTAAGTTACATTGGATTTTGAAATTCTTCGGACGAACAGATGACTACATCGTGAGTTTTGGAATGAACATCGCTCGCGAAGGGGCATGGAAATTTGCGAACGAAGTAGTCCTTTTAAACGGAAGTGAGCGCACTAGTTTGATTTCAGAAAAAGACCACAAGGTTGCAAGCTACGTCCAAATTTTGAAAGGAAAGGGATGGATAGAACGCGTATTTTTGAAAATCATTCGACGCCGCGAAATTGGCACCGTGAAAGAAAAGATTGAAGCACTTGAATCTTAAAGCGATTGCATTTCTAGGTTCCACTCGGCATAACTCGTCGACGTTTCCCTCAAAGACACATTGTAGAGTTTGACTTCTTTCGGCAATTTCTGCTGAAGAATGGTAACAATTTCACCAAGCATATTTTCACACGTTGGCTGATATGGAACAACACGAACAGCTGTCATATCTTCCACGTTGTTGAGGAATCGTGAATCATCTTTTAGTATTAATTGATGATCAAATCTCGACTCGATTTCCGTTTTAAACAGCGCCTTTAGCTCTTTGAAATCCATTACCATTCCAAAATCAGAAGATGTACCGTCACCATTCGGAACTCCTACCACCCCAATTTTTAAATGATAGGTATGTCCGTGAATGTTTTTACATTTTCCTGAATAACCATCCAATGCATGAGCAGCATCGAAGGTGAATTCTTTGTACACGCAGATATTCATGATGAAAGTTATTTAAGAGAATCGTGTAATCCACTTGTTAGATCGAACACTCTTTTTACCACTTCGCATCGGGATACGCACGGGGTAAGTACTGCATTTCACTTAAAATATGTCCTAGTAACTCAGAGTGATTTCCTTCTTTACAACCTTTCGCTTGATAGATGTTTTCAGGGATTTGCAATTTAAGATCCTTGAATAATTCAAAGACATCTTTCTCCCAAAGCTCTTGAATCAACTTAAGGTCTACACCTATTCCCAACCCTACGAGTTCATCATCCACAGCATCTGGAGTAAACATCTCATTGGTATAACTCCACAAATGGGCAGAGCGTTATCCAACTTGTTGTACGCTAATTCAGTTCCTTTGGCTAGTCTCAAGAGCCACTCGCGACTGTGTCTGTAATGGTATTTGACTTCTTTTATCGCCTTTGCTGCAATGGCCGCTAAAGTTTCATCATTGCTATTACACAAAGCTGAGTAATAATGGTAGTTAAAAACGTCTACCAAATATTGACGAAGCATAACGAATGCAAAATCGGTATTCGGCTGTTCTACAAGTTGAAAATTATAATATTCACGTTCGTTTCTTCTGTAGGCGATATCGTCTTCATTTAAATCATTCGCATTCAATTTTGCTGCGTATTGATAAAACGTAGTTGCCTGCCCTAAATGATCCAATGAGATATTTGTGAGTGCTACATTTTCCTCCAAAGTAGGTCCTGAGGCGTACAATTCCGCCAAACGGTGTGATAATATTAAACTGGTATCTCCTAAGCGCGTTGCGTAGGCAGCAATCATTTCTTTCGTTTCCATAGTTTACATGTGTTTAACGCCGTCTGGGACATTGTAAAAAGTTGGGTGTCGATAGACTTTATCATCTGCCGGATCAAAAAATGAATCACTGTCAGATGGTGCTGCAGCAATTTGATCTGAAGGAACAATCCAAAGACCAACTGCTTCATTTCTGCGAGTGTAAACATCTCTAGCATTTTGAAGCGCTATTTCAGCATCTGAACCATGCACACTTCCAGCATGTTTAAAAGCCAATCCTGATTTTGATTGTAAGAAAACTTCCCACAATTCTCCTTTTTCTGTTTGATTACTCATAGTCTAGTTTTTATACCAATTCTTTTTTTACTTCTTGCTTCAGTCGGTTATACTCACGTGCTGTATCGCGCACCCATTCGCCCTCTTGGTGACTTTTAATGTGCGTTTCAAGACGTTGTTTATTGCAAGGTCCTCTCCCTTTGATCACTTCGTAAAACTCGTTCCAATCAATTTCACCGAAGTCATAATGTTGGGCTTCTTCATTCCAATTAAGGTCTGGATCAGGAACAGTTAATCCGATAAATTCAGCTTGTCCCACCGTTTTATAAATGAATTTCTGTCGTAATTTATCATTCGATTCTCGCTTGATTTTCCATTTCATCGCACGCTGAGAATTGGGAGAATCATTATCCGTTGGACCAAACATCATTAAGGATGGCCACCACCAACGGTTCATAGCATCTTGTGCCATTTTTCGTTGATCTTCCGTCCCATTCATCATGTCGCACATGATTTCATATCCTTGACGTTGGTGGAAACTTTCCTCTTTACAAATTCGAACCATTGCTCTCGAATAAGGACCGTAAGATGTTCTACACAGTGAAACTTGATTCACAATTGCGGCTCCATCGACCAACCAACCGATTGCGCCGATATCCGCCCACGATAACGTAGGATAATTGAATATGGAAGAGTACTTTGCTTTTCCTTCGTGCAACCACTTGACAAACTGATCACGACTCACACCGAGCGTTTCCGCAGCAGAATAGAGATACAAACCATGTCCTCCTTCATCCTGGATTTTCGCGATAAGAATTTTCTTACTACGCAAACTTGGAGCGCGGTTCACCCAATTTCCTTCAGGCTGCATTCCGATAACTTCAGAATGTGCGTGTTGAGACATCTGTCGAATTAAGTGCTGACGGTATTCATCCGGCATCCAATCCCTAGGTTCAATTTTTTCTTCGGCTTCTATCTTTCTCTCGAATTCAAGAAGATTCTTGTTGTAGTCTTCGTTGTTATCCATAGTTACTGATTGGTGTGAGAAATTCTATTATCTCGCTGATTCTTACTTAGAACCGCACGAAATTATGCTGGATTTCGCAGTAAAAAAATGCTTATAGTCAGTCAGATTATTGATCTAAATCATGTTCGTGACTGAGAGACGAAGCTATGGATTGATGAAATTTGGGGTCTTTGGGACTAACGCAAAAAGAAATATTAGGTCATTTTCACCTTAATAATATTCACTGGACAGGCATTTGCAGCACGAACATTATCATCATATTCCGCATTATCTACGTGCGCTGTGTGAAATCCTTTTTTATCTACACTATTGAGAAGAGTGGCTTTACCATCCTTTTTAGACATTCTCCAATGATTGAATGCTAATTCTACGCAGTAGTTACATCCGATGCATTTGTTTCTTTGATGAGTGATGATAACCATGGCTCACTTAGTCTTGAACTTCTTCGGATGGAACAACCTTGTACAATTTGTCCGAAGCACGAATAATCTCGTCAATTTGGAATGTCACTTCGTTTCCTCGTTTAGCTACCTCTGTTTCGACATCGTCAACCCGCATCGACTTAATTGTTGTTTCTACGACTCCAGTTGTTGGACCAGTTATCAGTGCGCTGTCACCAACCTTAAGCTGTTGTGCTTCAATTTTAAACTGTCCAATCTTCGCATTCGAAAAATAGTGCATTCCTTTTCCTAGGAACACTTTCTTCACTGTTGCTTTGGATCCAGAACTGTCTGTCCATTCACCCAATTCTTGTCCGAGGAAATATCCACCCCAGAACCCTCTGTTGTAGACCGTTTCAAGTTTTGACATCCATTCGGCAACTTTCTCCTTAGAGTATGTTTCTTCATTAATTGCGTCGATTGCTTCGCGGTAGCATTTAATCGTCGTTGCAACATATTCTGGTGATCTCCCTCTACCTTCAATCTTCAAAACTGAAATGCCGGTGTCTGCCAACTGATCCAAGAAATCAATGGTACATAAATCTTTGGGAGACATGATGTATTCGTTGTCGAGTTCCAATTCGTGACCATCTTCCAAGTCACCCAAAGTAAAATTCATTGTTGCGCGTGCGCGCATGTTCAATTGATCTACGCAAAATAAACGGAATCTGCTCCGTTGTCTAATGCAGCTTGCAAGGAATCAAATCCTCCAGCTGGAGCCATTAGCTCAATATTATTCTTCTTTTCCACAGTGCAAAGGAACGAAATTTGACGATTACTTTTTAACGCTCAGCCCGACATAGGCGCACTTTTGACCTATTTAAATTGTTTCTGAATAGTCAGGTTTCGAAAAGAGTAGGCTTGTCAGGTTTTGGAATGGATCATTTGATAAATCGCAAATTTCGACTTAACCCTGAGAATTTAGTTCGTTTTACAGCACTTTTTCGGAATAACTCGCGGAATACATCTTCGGTTAAATCATGCCAATCAGCCTTTGACATTTTGAGCAGGTTCTCGTGCGGATTGAACTTCGCTTCTGAGTGAGGTTTAGAGAATCGATTCCAAGGACACACATCTTGACACACATCACAACCGAACATCCAATCGTTCATTTTTCCATCGAATTCCTTCGGAAGTAACTCATCTTTCAATTCAATTGTCAAGTAGGAAATGCACTTTGATCCATCTACTACGTACGGCTCGACAATTGCATCCGTTGGGCATTCATCAATGCAAGCCGTGCAAGTACCACAATAATCTTTCATCGGTCCATCACACTCCAATTCCAAATCAAGAATTAACTCAGCAATGAAAAAGAACGAACCATTTTTAGGGTGAATGATATTGGTGTTTTTACCCATCCATCCAAGTCCAGATCGCTTCGCCCACGCTTTATCCATTACTGGCGCAGAGTCCACAAACATCCTTCCTCCGACCTCACCTATTTCCCCATGGATAAACGCAAAGAGTTCCTTCAATTTGTCCTTGATCACAAAATGGTAATCCATTCCATAAGCGTACTTAGAAATTTTAGGTGCAGAAGGATCTTCCTGAACGTTCTCGGGGAAGTAGTTCAACATCAGGGAAACAACGCTTTTAGCATCATCAACCAGTAAACGAGGATCTAATCGCTTATCAAAATGGTTTTCCATGTAGGCCATTTTTCCATGGTTACCATTCTTGAGCCACTGATCTAATTCTTGCGCTTCCTTTTCAAGAAAATCCGCTTTTGAGATTCCACAGAACATGAAGCCGAGTTCAGCAGCTTTGTTTTTTATGAGGGCGGTATTTTTGGTAGATTGTCCGATGCTCTGATTGTTCGATGAAATGTTTTATAGTTTAATTTTTCCAAAACCTAAAGATAGTACAAGTTCGATTACAAAATATGCGTTGAATTACTGAAAGCAATCGGACAATCAGAAAATCGAATGATCTGAAGATCAAATTAAATAGAGCTTAGAGCTAAAATACATTTCTCACGGATCGACCATAGTTCATCGAATGATTTACTCGGATGATTCTCGGCAGCCCATTTGCGCATGTATGATTTGTGATAATCCACTTTATAGTCTGTGACTTGTTCGGGTTGAATGATTTGCTCTTCAAGGACATCTGACTTAATTGAATCAAAACTGGAAGTCATGGTTGTGACATCAATGGCTTCGGAACCAAAACGAATGTAGCAATGTGCTTCTGGAATATATTCAAGCTCATATTCTTTCAAAACTGATCCAACTTTTGGAGTATTCTCGGCAGTCATTTTGAACATACAAAGCATTAACTCAATGTTGGGGATCTTATTTAGATCTGCGATATTTTTTAGAAAAGCGTGCTTTGAACTGCAGCTTCCTTTGCGCTCATACCAAACGAGGGATAAATCTGAACGATTGGAATTTCGTCCGTAATGAAAGTTCTTAACGCAGCGAATGAGATCTTCCCAAGTCACCACACCTGATTCAACAATGTCAATTGTTAGCGGATCATTGGATTGGAGTTGAATATCCATGGTTGACTAAAACAATCCTCCTTGAGTCCAACCTTTTTCGCGTCCCAGATGCTTGTACGCTTTTTCGGTCACTTTTCTTCCACGCGGAGTTCGCAGCATGAATCCTTCTTGAATCAAAAATGGCTCATATACTTCTTCGAGTGTTCCTGCATTCTCTCCGATTGCTGTAGCGATGGTCGTCATTCCCACCGGTCCTCCACTGAACTTATCAATGATTGTTGAAAGGATTTTATTGTCCATTTCATCCAATCCATCTTGATCTACGTTCAGGGCTTCAAGCGCAATATTGGTGATTTCCAACGTAATGGTTCCATCCCCTTTGATTTGTGCAAAATCACGAACTCTACGCAACAGTGCATTCGCGATTCGAGGAGTCCCTCTACTTCTAAATGCAATTTGATACGCTGCTTCTTCTTTAATTGGAATTTCAAGCAGGTTAGATGATCTCTCGACAATCATCGTCAATGTTTTCGCATCGTAATATTGAAGTCTGGAGTTGATTCCAAATCTCG
>CAJQOB010000129.1 GCA_905479845.1 uncultured Flavobacteriales bacterium | reverse complement strand
TTTCTCCTTCGCAAATAGATGTGGCCCCATTAACTGAAACACTTGGCGCCGAGCCAACAGTTACGTTACTTGTTTCCAGTGAGCTTGTACATCCGAAGAGTGTATATTCAACTGAGTAGGTAGTATTCGAGCTTGGACTTACCGTTATACTCGGTGTTGTTTCACCATTTGGATACCAGAGGTATGAACCACCAGAGGTTGATGGTACGGCGTCAATTACAGCACTGTTTCCATCGCAAATACTCACATCATTGACAGTGAGTGTAGGTGCCGAAGCAACCGTTATGTCAATGCTCTGGGAAGTACATCCAAAAGAGTTACAAGCCTGTAGGGTCGCAGTATGTGTGCCTGCTGTGGAATAACAGACGCTTCCTGGGTTTTGTAAAGTTGAGGTAGGAGTGTTGGAGCCTGGGAAAGACCAGTTCCAAGAAGTTGGGGTATTTGTACTATTGTCAAGAAAATCAATACAACCATTTCCACAAACTGACGTACTGGAATAATTCATCCATGCCACAGGAGGCGAGCTCGGTGCTTCATACCATTGGGCGATAAAATTCATAGGGTTTCCTTCAGCTTGCGTATAAGCTCCACCTGCGAAGAAGGTTCCATTCCAGACAGCGGCAGATTTCACATATTCATCTATTCCCACTCCATCGAACCCCATTCCCATAGCGCTCCATGTTGATGTCGTCGGATTCCATTTTGCGATCTTGTTGGCGCTTACTCCTCCAGCAGTTGTGAAGTAACCACCACAAACTAGTTGTCCATTGTATTCGTGCATTGCTCTTACATAATCATTGAGCCCTGTCCCTAAGGGGGACCAATTCTGTCCGTCATAAACTGCCACACCCGACATGTTGAAATCGGGAGCTGCCGCATCACCATCATGTAGTTCTGGGAATTCTCCTCCCATATATAGTAAGTTATCGTTTGGATTGACGTAAAGTACTCGTACGGTCTCGTTCACTCCTCCAACGAGGTCAACTCCGCTGTTTCCGCCAACCCACGACGATGTTGAAGGATCCCATTTCACCAATCCATCACTTGGAGAGTTTCCTCCTACATTATTGAAGTCTCCACCAACGTAAAATTCATCATTCCATTCAACCATCGTACGAATGTCATTGTCAAAATCTCCAATTTGACCAATGGATTCCCACGTCGATGTAGATTCGTTCCATTTAATTACCCGTGCTACTGGGACACCGTTTGCTTGAGTGAAGTCTCCTGCAATTACTAATTCATTGTTCCAAACGGCAACGCTCAAAACATCATTGTTTACTCCATTTCCTAATGGCGTCCATGATACTCCGTCCCAAACAGCAACTCCATTACAACCTACACATGGTTGTTGAACATTCCAGAAATCGCCAACAACAACTAGTTTTCCTTGCCAGACTGTAGCTGCTCTTCCAACTATTCCTACCCCTGAACCAAGACAGTTCCAAGAGGTTCCATCCCAGGCTGCTACTTTTCCACAAGGGTTATTGAAACTTCCCACGTTAATTAATTGGCTATTCCAAACCAGCATTCCATGACTACTATTATCTGTGCCACCGCCAACAGATTGCCATGATTGGGCAAAAATCGGGTTTATGAAGAAGGATACCATCGCAATAGCAATGATTGAAAGAATGTTTCTGGGAGTTTTCATAAGGAGTTATAGTATGTCTGGTTACATTTTAAATGTATTTAAAGTAGACTACTTTTTTCTAAAATAAGTTGCACGAATTATTGTTTTTATTGAAGTCCTACCTTCGCCATTGACTTAAACCGGATATTCGTTTAAAATTGTGCTGTTTCCCTTTTCTTTATCTTGACAATTGCGTAAATTCGCGAGTCTTAAGAAAAACAATTAAAAAGCTACGAATTAGGTGAGAAAATGTCATTCAAGAGCGTTAAAATCTTTTGAATTCTCATTATTTAGCCAAAGAGCGAAAAGACGTCAATACTATGAGCATTTATCAAGATTACATCAAAGAAATCGAAGACCGAAAAGGTCAAGGATTAAATCCTAAACCTATAGACGGTGCCGAATTAATAGGGGCGGTTATTGATCAGATTAAGGATGTAAATAATGAATATAGAGATGAATCACTCCATTTTTTCATCTACAATGTTCTACCTGGAACGACAAGCGCAGCTGGTGTAAAAGCGAAGTTCCTAAAGGAAATTCTTTTAGGAGATGTAACAGTAGAAGAAATTTCACAAGATTTTGCCCTTGAGCAACTATCACACATGAAAGGTGGACCTTCAATAGAGGTGCTATTAGATATTTTACTTGGAGACGATGAATCAATCGCCAAAAAAGCAGCAGCTGTATTGAAGACGCAAGTTTTCCTTTATGAGGCAGATACTGATCGTTTGGAAAGCGCTATGAACGCGGGAAATCCTTTGGCCAAAGAAATCATTGAAAGCTATGCTCAAGCAGAATTCTTTACAAAGCTTCCGGAGGTTGATGAAGAAATTAAAGTAGTGACTTTCGTTGCTGGAGTTGGTGATATTTCAACGGACTTGCTTTCTCCTGGAGGAGATGCTCACTCAAGATCGGATCGTGAATTACACGGTCAATGCTTGTTTGAACACAACAAAGAAATGCAAAACGAATTATTGGCGTTAAAAGAACAGCATCCAGATAAACGTGTAATGCTGATTGCAGAGAAAGGGACAATGGGTGTTGGTTCTTCAAGAATGTCGGGAGTAAACAACGTTGCATTATGGACGGGTATCAAATCAAGTCCTTATGTTCCATTTATCAATATTGCTCCTGTAATTGCTGGAACAAACGGTATTTCTCCAATCTTCTTGACGACAGTTGGAGTAACTGGAGGTATTGGAGTGGACCTCAAGAACTGGGTGAAACAAAAAGATGTCGATGGAAATACGGTTGTTGATGAAGATGGAGAGGCTGTCTTAAAGCAGGAGTACTCTGTTGATACAGGAACTGTTTTCACAATAAATACGAAGACAAAGAAACTTTACAATGGAGAGCAAGAGTTGAAAGATATCTCTACAGCTTTAACTCCTCAAAAAATGGAGTTCATTAAAGCAGGAGGGTCTTATGCTGTGGTTTTCGGAAAGAAATTACAAACCTTTGCATGCAAAGTACTGGGGATTGATGTTCCACAGGTTTACGCTGCGTCAAAAGAAATTTCAATAGAAGGACAAGGATTGACTGCCGTTGAAAAGATTTTCAATAAAAATGCTGTAGGTACTACTCCGGGAAAAACCTTGCATGCTGGATCTGATGTTCGCGTTGAGGTTAATATCGTAGGTTCTCAAGACACTACTGGATTAATGACTTCGCAAGAGTTGGAAATGATGGCTGCGACTGTTGTTTCTCCAATTGTTGATGCTGGGTATCAGTCTGGTTGTCACACGGCTTCAGTTTGGGATGATAAGTCAAAGGCGAATATCCCAAGGTTAATGAGCTTCATGAACGACTTTGGATTAATTACTGCACGAGATCCAAAAGGAGGATATCATGCAATGACAGATGTGATCCACAAAGTCTTAAATGATATTACTATTGACGATTGGGCAATCATTATTGGTGGTGACTCGCATACGAGAATGTCTAAAGGAGTTGCTTTTGGAGCTGATTCAGGGACGGTAGCACTTGCTTTGGCTACAGGAGAGGCATCGATGCCAATTCCTCAATCGGTTAAAGTAACCTTCAAAGGAGAAATGAGAAGCTTCATGGATTTCCGTGATGTTGTTCATGCTACACAGCAACAAATGTTGAAGCAATTTGGAGGTGAAAATGTATTCCAAGGTAGAATTATCGAAGTTCATATTGGAACCTTAACTTCAGATCAAGCATTTACATTTACTGATTGGACAGCTGAGATGAAAGCAAAAGCTTCTATCTGTATTTCGGAAGATGAAACCCTAATTGAGTCATTAGAAATCGCAAGAGATCGTATTCAAATTATGATCGAAAAAGGGATGGATAACGAAAAGCAAATGCTCCAAGGATTAGTTGATAAGGCAAATGATCGTATTCAAGAAGTGAAGACAGGAATGAAGCCTGCTTTGAGGCCTGATGCAGATGCAGAATACTACGCAGAAGTAGTGATCGATTTGGATGAGATTGCAGAACCAATGATTGCAGACCCTGATGTCAACAATGATGACGTTTCAAAAAGATACACACACGATACAATTAGACCTTTGTCATTCTACGGAGGGACTAAGAAAGTTGATTTAGGCTTCATTGGATCTTGTATGGTCCACAAAGGTGATATGCAGATTTTGGCACAAATGCTCAAGAATATTGAACAACAGCAAGGAAAAGTCGAGTTCCAAGCCCCATTGGTTGTTGCTCCGCCAACATATAACATTGTTGATGAGTTGAAAGCAGAGGGAGATTGGGAAGTTCTAGAGAAGTATGCTGGTTTCGTATTTGATGATAGTAACCCGAAAGGTTCCGCTCGAACGAAGTACGAAAACAAGTTGTACTTAGAGCGCCCTGGATGTAACCTGTGTATGGGGAATCAAGAAAAAGCAGAGCCAGGTGATACAGTAATGGCAACTTCAACGCGATTGTTCCAAGGGAGAGTTGTAAAAGATACCGATGGTAAGAAGGGTGAGTCATTGTTATCATCTACACCAGTGGTTGTTTTGTCAACAATTTTAGGAAGAACTCCTACAATGGAAGAGTATGAAGCAGCTGTTGAGGGAATCGTATTGACGAAGTTTAAACCGTCTGCTAAGAAATTAGTAAGCTAGTTTTTCAAAGACAATTTTAGTGAAGAAGCTCAGGTGTTACACTTGAGCTTTTTTGTTTTTCGTTCTGATTTTTGTGAATTTCTTATTAATGCTTATATTCTCGGACATTAAAAAAGCTTATA
The DNA here is from genome assembly GCA_905479845.1 of uncultured Flavobacteriales bacterium. GTDB lineage: Bacteria > Bacteroidota > Bacteroidia > Flavobacteriales_D > Crocinitomicaceae > UBA4466. The sequence goes on along the minus strand of CAJQOB010000129.1, from coordinate 6,323 downwards.
AATGGTATTTGATTTAGACATGATCAAGGAAGTGTATGCTAAATATCCCGAGCGGATTGAAGCGGCACGAAAAGCAGTAGGTAAACCCCTTACACTATCTGAGAAGATTTTATACACTCACCTATGGGATGGTGCTGCAACGGTAGCGCACGAACGAGGTAATTCGTATGTGGATTTTGCTCCAGATCGTGTAGCAATGCAAGATGCGACGGCTCAAATGGCTTTGCTTCAATTCATGCAAGCAGGAAAAACAAAAGTAGCAGTTCCTTCTACTGCTCACGCAGATCACCTGATTCAAGCGAGGCTTGGTGCGGATAAAGATTTACAAGAAGGTATCAACAAGAACAATGAGGTGTTTAATTTCTTGAGTTCTGTTTGTGATAAATACGGAATTGGATTCTGGAAACCTGGTGCTGGTATTATTCACCAAGTAGTTTTAGAGAACTACGCGTTCCCAGGTGGAATGATGATTGGAACTGATTCTCATACTGTAAATGCAGGTGGACTTGGAATGGTTGCAATTGGTGTTGGTGGTGCTGACGCTGTTGACGTAATGGCAGGAATGCCATGGGAGTTGAAAATGCCAAAATTGATTGGTGTTCACTTAACTGGAAAGTTAAACGGTTGGACGGCACCAAAAGATGTTATTTTGAAAGTCGCAGGAATCGTTTCAGCGAAAGGAGGAACTGGGGCAATTGTTGAATACTTTGGAGAAGGAGCAATCAACATGTCTGCAACAGGAAAAGGAACAATTTGTAACATGGGAGCTGAGATTGGAGCAACAACTTCAACATTCGGTTACGATGATTCAATGAGAAGATATTTAGCGGCTACAGGTCGTCAGGAGGTTGTTGATGCAGCAGATCAAATTGCTGAGCACTTGACTGGTGATACTGAGGTTTATGCTAACCCAGGTGACTATTTCGATCAAGTGATTGAGATCAACTTAGATGAATTGACTCCACACTTGAACGGACCTTTTACTCCAGATTTGGCTACACCAGCTTCGGAAATGAAAGAAAAAGCAAAAGCAAACGATTGGCCAACAGATATCGAATGGGCGCTAATCGGTTCTTGTACCAACTCATCATACGAAGATCTGTCACGTGCGGCATCAATTGTTGCCGATGCAGTTGAAAAAGGAGTTAAAGCAAAAGCAAAATTAGGAATCAACCCTGGATCGGAACAAGTACGTTTCACTGCGGAACGAGATGGTTTGATTGATACGTTTGAGAAATTGGATTCAACTAGAATCTTTACAAACGCTTGTGGACCATGTATTGGTCAATGGGATCGTGAAGGAGCTGAGAAGCAAGAGAAGAATTCAATTGTTCACTCATTCAACAGAAACTTCGCGAAGCGTGCTGATGGTAACCCAAATACACACGCCTTTGTAGCATCTCCAGAAATGGTAGCGGCAATCGCATTGTCTGGGAAATTGGATTTCAATCCGGTTACTGATAAATTGACAAGCGAAAGCGGAGAAGAGGTCATGTTGAAAGAACCAACAGGGTTTGAGCTCCCTCCAAAAGGATTCGATGTCGAAGATAACGGTTACCAAGCACCTGCAGCAGACGGTTCTGGAATTCAAGTTGTTGTTGCGGATGACTCACAGCGTCTTCAATTGTTGACGCCATTCTCGCCATGGGATGGAGGAAACATAACGGGAGCGAAGTTACTGATCAAAGCATTCGGGAAATGTACAACGGATCACATCTCAATGGCAGGACCATGGTTACGCTACCGTGGACACTTAGATAATATTTCGAATAACTGCTTAATTGGAGCGGTGAACGCCTTCGGTAAAGCAACAAACGAAGTCGTTAACCAATTGACTGGTGCTAAAGGTGAAGTTCCCGCGACAGCAAGAGCTTACAAAGCGGCAGGAATTCCATCTATCGTTATAGGAGATCATAATTACGGTGAAGGATCATCTCGTGAGCACGCGGCAATGGAGCCTCGTCACCTTGGAGTAGTTGCAGTAATCGTTAAGTCATTTGCACGTATCCACGAAACAAACTTGAAGAAACAAGGGATGTTAGGATTGACGTTCGCAAATGAAGCAGATTATGATAAAATCAAGGAGGATGATACATTCAACTTCTCTGATTTGGAATCTTTTGCTCCAAAGAAACAATTGACATTGGAAGTGCAACATAAAGACAGATCAACAGATACAATCATGTTGAACCATACGTACAATGAAGCGCAAATCGAATGGTTCAAAGAAGGTTCTGCATTGAACTTGATTAAGAAAGAAAACGCGACCGCGTAATTCGAATATAATTTTAAAAGCGCTCGGTCATTTAGTTGGTCGAGCGTTTTTTTCGAGATCAATTAAACCTTTTGTGAACTCGTCGGTCTAAGGGTAAGAAGTGCATATTTGGAAAGCTTGATTTTTTTATTAATTCGAACGCAAGTTTTTCGAAACCACGACCACTAAAGGTCTACAATGCTAAAATTATACCTTATGAAACTTACCTTTAAAGTGATTGCAATTCAATTGTTTTCGCTTCTCCTAATTTCAAACTTGAATGCACAATCGTTTAATGGTTATGCACTTTACAATCTCCAAAATCAAAATACGACGTACTTAATTGATAAGGATGGAAACATTGCTCATTCTTGGTCCTGTTCTGCCGCTTGTAACTATACGGTGAAATTGAAACCAAATGGAAACATCGTTCGTGGAACAAAATATTCAAGTAATCAATTGACCGGCGCGGCAATTGGAGGAATGGTTCAAGAATTAGATGAAAATGCAAATGTCGTTTGGGAATATACTTACTCAAATTCTGATCACTGTTCACATCACGATTTAGAAATCCTTCCAAATGGAAATGTGATTTTGATCGCATGGGAAGTGAAGTCAACCGCGGAACTGGACCAAGCTGGGCGAACTGATAATTCGTCTGAGTTGTGGCCAACGCATTTCATTGAATTGCAACAAGATGGAGCATCTGCAACAATTGTTAGGGAATGGCACATTTGGGATCACATGATTCAAGACGCCGATCCAACAAAAGACAATTATGGCGTGGTAGAGGATCACCCAGAATTAATGGACATCAATGCCGTTGACGGAGGTAGCGGTGGTCCTGGTGGTGGAGGTGGAGATTGGTTCCACGCCAATGGAGTAGGTTATAATGAAACTCTAGACCAGTTGGCATTTACTGCTCGATTCGCGAGTGAAGTGTTTATTATCGATCACTCAACGACAACAGCTGAAGCAGCATCGCATTCAGGAGGAAACTCTGGAAAAGGAGGTGATTTCTTGTACAGATGGGGGAACCCATCAAATTATGGAGCTCCGGGAAGTCAAATCTTTACCGCCGCTGTTCATGACCCTCGTTGGATTGAAGATGACGGTCGTCCGAATGCTGGAATGCTTCAAGTGTTTAATAACTCTGGAGGTTCAGGAAGTTCGTCTGTAATTGATGCTATTGCAACTCCAGCGTCTGGCTTTAATTATTCTTACACGACAGGAACTTCTTACGCTCCCTCAACTTATGATTGGAGACACGAGTGTTTGGTGAGTAACTCGGGACAAGGGGCCAGCAAAACAATGTCAAATGGGAACGTATTTGTGAATGTCTCACAGCAATACATGTACGAAGTTGATCAATCAGGAACAGTTGTTTGGCAATATAATGCGAGCCCAACAAAAGCTTTCCGTTACGAATGTGATGATCCTGGAATTGTCGCTCTTCTTGGAAATGATCCGTGTGGATTACTTTCAATCTCGGAAGAAACAATTTCTCAAGTAGAGCTGTATCCAAACCCTTCAACAGGAGTATTTAAAATTGATGGATTCGAATTGGGGCAAAACGATTTGAAAATGACCGTGGTCGATATGTTCGGAAAACTGATCAAAGAAGTTGAGAACACCTTGGAGTTAGATCTCACAGACTTTCCTGAAGGCGTTTATTTCGTAAAACTGAATTTCAACAATGAAAAAGTCATCACGAAGAAATTAACAACGATTCGATAGACATTGAAAAATAACATTCAACTCATACTATTGACCGCTCTTTTATTGGACGGGCATAAAAATCTGACTGCACAGTCGGATTTTTATGCAGTTGATAGTGTGCAAGAAATTCGAATCTATTTCGATGATCCCAATTGGGATGAAACGCTGGGTAATCTTTATGTCGCGGACGAAGGTGGACGCTTGTTAGGCGATGTTTCTGTGAATGGTACACTCTTTTCTGACGCTGGAATTCGATACAAAGGATTTAGCTCTTACAGCTCGACAAGAGTAAAGAATCCGTTCAATATTTCGCTAGATTACACACATTCTGATCAAGAATACGAAGGCTTCAATAAAATCAAGTTGAGCAACGTGATTCAAGACCCATCCTTCGTTCGCGAGGTGCTGTCTTATGAGATTGCACGTAAATACTTGCCTTCATCTCGATCCAATTATGCGAATGTGTATGTGAATGATACCTTGATAGGTTTGTACACGAATGTCGAAGCGGTCAATAAGGATTTTCTTGGTGATCACTATGGTTCGCGGAACACCACCTTCTTTAAATGCAACCCTGAGAGTTTGGATTTAAATGGTGAGAATTCAAACTTGAGTGATTCTCCAGGCTCTTCAATTTCGGATTACATGCCTTTGTATGTATTGAAATCTGATGAGGAAGAGGGATGGTACGACTTATTGAACTTCATTGATTCTTTGAACGGAAGCCCTTCTACAATAGGTAATCAACTCAATGTTGATCGTACTCTTTGGATGCATGCTTTTAATTACTCAGTAATCAACTTTGATAGCTATATCGGTTACGCACAAAATTATTATTTAGTGAAAGATGTAGCGGGAAAATTCAATCCTGTTCTTTGGGACATGAACATGTCATTCGGCAGTTATCGTTTGTCGGACGCATCTGTTAATTGGGATGGATTCACAATCAATGAAGCAAAAACAATTGATCCTTTGCAGCACATCAACAGTGTTTCGGTTCAACCCCGCCCATTGATTCGAAATTTGTTGTCAGACGCTACTCAACAGCGCATGTATTTGGCGCACATGCGAACAATTATCGAAGAGAACTTTAGCAATAATGACTACTTGAATCGGGCTCTGGCTATGCAATCCGTGATTCAAAATCACGTACTGGCCGATACCAACAAGTTCTATTCTGATGCCGATTTCACCAATAATCTAACATCAACGGTTTCTGACTTAGTAGATTATCCAGGGATCACTGAGCTCATGGATGATCGAGCAACATTCTTGTTATCTCAAACAGGGTTTTCAGGAGCGCCAACTATTTCAAACTTGGCGACTCTTCCAATTTCAACTACGGCTGGAGATGATATTTGGATTACTGCTGAAGTGATAGATGCAGGTTTAAACGTTTTCCTCGCGTATCGTTTTTCGGATAGTGAAAGCTTTCGAATTGTTAGCATGTATGATGACGGAGGTCATTCTGACGGAGGAGCAGGGGATAACATTTACGGTGCGGAAATTCTAGATATCGCGAATATTGTTCAGTATTACATTTATGCTGAAAATGATTCAGCAGGAAGGTTCTCACCGGAACGCGCTGCATACGAATTCCATGAAATCAATTCTCCAATTGGTTATCAAGATTTGGTGATTAATGAGTTGATGGCTAAAAATGAATTCACCCATGCCGATGCGAACGATCAATTTGATGATTGGATTGAGTTGTTTAATACAAGCAACTACAAGATTTCCACTTCGGGCCTGTATCTATCAGATGATGCTTCAAATCCAACGAAATGGGAACTACCCGACGCTATAATTGAGCCCGGGAGTTACATGATTGTTTGGGCAGATGAAGATACCACGCAAGCGGGTTATCACGCCAACTTCAAGCTGGATAGTGAAGGTGACTCTCTTTGGTTATCGTATTCAGCTGGAGCGCTTATTGATTCTATAAGTTTTGGTGAGCAATATTCAGTTGTAAGTCATGGCCGTTTCCCAAATGGAACTGGCGAGTTTCGAGAATTGTACCCTACCTTCTTTGGAAAGAACACGATTTCCAATGAGCCTATCGTGTCAGAAGAGATCTTCTTATTTCCGAATCCTGCCAAGGATATTGTGAACATAAAATTGAATACTGATGAATCCACAGAAATCCGAATTTACAGCATGGATGGAAGGCTGGTTGTAGCTCCATTCATGATAAATAGTAAAGGCATGGTTGTGCTTGATATCAGTCAGTTCGCTGGCGGAGTTTACCATGTTCATGCAACATTTTCTGATGAAGAGATCACTAAAAAATTAATTATTTCAAATAACTAAATGATGAAAATTCAAATAACAGTAATGGCAATGTTCTTAG
>CAJQOB010000128.1 GCA_905479845.1 uncultured Flavobacteriales bacterium | reverse complement strand
ATAATACATCGTGAATACGATAGTGCTTCTATTACTATTAGCATTTTTAGAGACAGTCTGGAAATTTGGAATGATGGTTTGTTGAACGAAAAATTATCAATCGAGGATTTGAAGAAACAACATCGCTCCTATCCAAGACATAAATTAATGGCGAATGTTCTTTACAAAGCTGGATATATTGAATCTTGGGGAAGAGGAACTGTAAAAATTCACGAGGAATGTAAAAAGCATGGTCTCCCAGAGCCAAAAATTCATGAGTATTCGGGTGGGGTTGCTGTGACGTTGTACAAGAAAAAAGTGACTGCTTCGGATAATTTTGAAAATGTTCTCAGGGACCCATTAGAGTCCTATGGTATTAATTTAACTCCACAGCAGAAGAAAGTAATTGATTTTGTTCGAGAGAATGATTCTATTTCGAGTAGTAAATATCAGGAACTGTTTGATGTAACACCTAGAACGGCGAGAAGGCATTTAACAGAATTAGTTTCTCTAAATAAACTAAAGAAAGTAGGTGACAAAAGAGGTACCATCTATGTTCTTTCATAAGGTTTCGTGAGTTATGGATGTCCGATAATGTCCGATAATGTCCGATAATGTCCGTCAAATTTTTGAGGATTCGAAAAATACATTTAAAAAGCATCAATAGAAACATTGGTGCTTTTTGCGTTAGAATACATCCATTCCTAAAACGATTCCTATATTTATTCTGACTTTCCCAAGCGAGGGGAAGTTTTGTTTTGAAATCATGAAAAATTGAGAGCTGGATTGCACAAAGCACTACCGCTACGCCTATAATGGTATGGAGGTAGATAATGAGGTGAGTGGGATGGATGTCACCGTACGGAGCAAAAGAGCGACACAGTCTATCATTATTTCTCAAGCAAAAAGAAGTGAGTTCAACCGACGTTGCTAACCATTTGGGTATTCCGCAACGAAGTGCGCTTCATTTGTTAAAGAAATGGATGGACAAAGACTTTGTAAAAATGATTGATCAATCCCGAAAGACAAGGACTTACGGATTAACCACCGAATGGGAATTACTGATCGAACAACAACGAATGGAAGAAAGAAAACAGAAATTAACACAAATGACGAACAAAACGCGAAAACAAAAGGGCGCTGAAATCGAACGATAATTTCAGCCTTTTAAAATTAACGAACTGAAAAAATGGCGAAAAGTGAAAAAATACCACTCCACATTACCACTCCAACGCAAAAATGACCTCCTAAAAAGGAAGCCATTTCGTTAGAAAACCTAGTGTTTTCGGTATGTAGCGAGAGGGAGATTTGAACTCCCGACCTCCGGGTTATGAATCCGAAGTTTAAAACCTATTTATAGGCGTTTCAGAAGGTTAGGTTTTGTAAATGACAGCATTTGAGCGAAAAATGGAACATTTTACCACTCTAAAACACCACTCTGGGGAAGTTGGTAAGCTTTTTCTTACAGGGATATAAGCAAAATTCACTTAACAACCTTCCTCAGTACTTTTCCAAGCGCTGATTCAAATTGAAAATAGTACAAACCTGATTCGAAAGAGGACAGATTGACGATATAACTCTTTTCTTTTGTTCCGTTTCTTCGGAGTACAACTTTTCCATCCGCGGTTAAAATTGTAAGACCATGGTCGAGTTTGCATTTGATTTCGATGTCATTGATGGCAGGGTTTGGATAGATTGAGATTTCCTGAGATAATTGATCTTCTTGAATTCCTAAATCGGATAGTGTCACTTGAAGATTCAAATTCCGAAAGATAGTGTTCATCAATGTATCCGATTTGTACTCATCGACTTTGATTCCCATTGCAAACATTCCAACAAAAACAGGCTTTACAACCATTTCAGCCGTGACCGAGTTGTAGATCGAAATACTTCCAGGGCCCAGTGGAGCTTGTGCGGTAAAACTAGTTTCATAGTTTAGTGGGAAATAGGGAGGAGGAGCCTCAGGAGAAGGATCAGCATTTCCAGTAACCCCCATATTCACACCATAAGGAGTCAGAAGAGAATAAACCAAAGAGTCACCATCTGGATCTGTCGCAGAATGAATAAAGCTATCTATGTCATTCAGGCAAGCTACGAATAATGGATGCCCTTGAAACCTTGGACTACTGTTTTCGAATTGCCCTGTTTCCAGACCCGGTATCCTGCAATAAAACGTATATCCGTAATAATCTGAGTCCGTGATATTGATAATTTGCGAGCTTAAACAACATCGTTGGTAACTCAATACATAACCACCGATAATGGGAGGAAGGTTTATTACCGTTGAATATGTATAATACTCCAAACAGGAACCAGAAAACTGTGATATGCATGGAGATGAATAAATGTTGGTGTAATCAAACTGCTGAATGTTGCTTGTGTCCAGAGCTATGGAAACTTCTTGAAGTACATTGTTTGCCTGATCAAATACCGTGAACGACACAACTTCATCCAAAGAAACACCTCCGCAATCTCTGTATACTAAAATATGCACCTCGTAATCATTGTTTCCTAGGTAATCGTAATACATTTCTCCAGCACTAATGTGACTTGCGCTGCTGCTAAACGAGCATATAGCGAATAGGATAAAAGCGAATATTTGTTTCATAAATTGTTGTATGTAATTCATATGTAAATCAATTAGTACACGTATACTTTTCGGAAGTAATAACGAGCACTATTTCCTATATCTTTAATCAAAATGACATAAATTCCTTTTTGAAATGTTTGCGTTTCAATCTTTTTGAGATTATTACTCTTCATTTGATCCTCATGAATTAGTTTTCCGTTCACGTCATACACTCCCAATTTGTATCTGGCTATAGTCGATTCGGTAATCGAAAGAGTAATTTTATCGTTTTCGGTATCATAGGCCGACACAAGATTTGAATTATCAGACAACTCCAATGATTCTGCACAATCATCAACTACAAGTTGAATAGAGTCGTAAGAACTACATCCATTCCCATTCGTATAATGATAAAAAACAGTATGAACACCGACACCAGCGATACTAGGATCGAAGGTGTTGGAAACAGCTCCTTGACCAGAGAATGTTCCATTCGGTGGAGAGACATTCGACAGGACAATTGGCGAATAATTGACACACGTTAAACTGATCAAACTGTAAATGGTCACATTCGGTAATGGCAACTCAAACAGTTCTTTTGAAACAATTGAATCACAGCCGTAAATAGATTGAAGCGAGTCGACATAGACACCGGGAGATGAGGTGTACTGACCAAAAACTTGAATACTATCACCAATACAAATCGAAACGCTATCGGCGGGGGGATTGTACTCTGGATGGATAGTTAAGTTGAAGCTGGTGTCAGCCGCACAATATTCATTACTTGCTGACAAATTAACATTAAAAGTTCCAGATGTATCTGCACTCCAATCAAAATCAGTCCCCAACTCGGTATATACATTCGGAATCGTCCAAACGAAATCAGTAGAACTCACTTCGTCAATAACATTTCCTGTAATCATTTCGTTAAAGCAGTTTTCCGTCTGAAGGTTGGACGTTGCAATCACGGAGTCGCAATTGTAAATCGTATGATAGGTAAAACTAGTTTCAGAGGTGAATACACCATCGTAATAGGAGGCAGCCCTGTTTTTTATTACGGTAGGGAACGGTCGGTTCGGTTTAATATCAACTTTAAATTTCAAATACCCTTTGCTGCCAGTGTAATCGGAAGTCACGCTGGGAAGTTGAATGTTTTCAAATTCGAAAATTGCCGTTTGAGTGTTCGGATAAAAAATAAGACTTACAGGATGACTAGAACTTACGATTTCTACACTCGACCAAACCAAATTGGTGTCAAGCAAATCTCGAATCGAAAGATATTCCGCTGTGTTTGGTGTTGAGTTTTGG
>CAJQOB010000127.1 GCA_905479845.1 uncultured Flavobacteriales bacterium | reverse complement strand
ATCGGGGACCGTATAGTTTCCTCCCCATCCTACAACGGGCCAGGTATTGATATCCATGGTAGCACCCTGCATTTGAACGATCATAATCAAATCGCCAGCATCCAGTGGGAATCCAAAAGCTCCACCGACCATGGTATTATTATTAACAGAAATTGATGTTGCACCAACAGATGCGTTCGCAGTTAAGTAAGTAAAGGTATTTACCGTGGTATTCCCAGAAATAGTGACATCTCCTTCTTTTCCACGTTGGGAGTGTGAAAAATCAACACATAAAAAAACCATTACCGCAAGGGCGATAAATCTAGAAATTTTCATAGTTCTAACTGTACAGTTCACTTATTAGACGAAAATAACTAAAAAAAGGTTTGTATCTAGAACAAATCTTTTCTCACTTCAAACAGTATCTTACTGACTGCTGGACAGATAAGCATATTCTTTTCTGTCAATTCCATCACTTGAACTACCTTTTTCCTGTCAGTATGGGGGTATTCTCGGCAAGCTTGAGGACGCATATCGTAGATAGAACAAGAGTTATCTTCATTTAGGAAAGTGCACGGAGAACTTTGAAGAACTAGGTCTCCATCCTCATCTCGTTTTAGGTAATTATTTTCAAAATCTTTCGTTGAGCACTTCATTTTCTTAGAGATTCTTTTCACGTCAATATCACGAAATATTGGGCTCGTTGTTTTACAACAATTCCCACACTCCATACAATCGATTTTTTCGAATGCTTTTTCGTGTGCATCATGAAATTTATCATCTAACTTTCTTGGCTTCTTTTTGATAACTCGTTTGAGAAACACTTTCAATTCTTCTTCGTGTTCTTTGGCGTTTTCGAGATCTTGCTGATACTTCATATCAATTTTGGATGGCTTTCTTATCTTTAGACCGCAATTTAATGAAACCATGGAGAATTTTGATCTTATTGTGATTGGCGGAGGACCGGCTGGATATGCTGCAGCTATGCGCGGAATTGATTTTGGGAAGAAAGTCTGTTTAATAGAGATGGATCGTGTTGGAGGTGCTGGAGTGTACAATGGTGCCCTGACTTCTAAAACACTTTGGGAGCTTTCGAAGAGAATAGCGGACATGAACGGAACGCTTAAATCATGTGGCCGATCGCCTATTGACATGCCGTGGACCGATGTTCGAAGAACCCTTGATGAAGCCACGTTTGAGCGAAAATTCCAATACTCATGTCATATTAAATTACTTCAGACCGAAACAATGAATAAGTTGCTTCATTACGAGCGAGGAAGAGGTTCGTTGGTTTCGAAGCATGAGGTGAAAATCACGCATGATAAGCATGAAAAAGTTATTCGAGGTGAAAATATCGTTCTTGCAACAGGAAGTCGACCTAGGATAATTCCAAATATTGAAGTTGATGAGAAAACCATTTTAACCAGTGATGGGATCGATAGTATTTCCGACTACCCGGAAAGCCTTGTAATTGTTGGGGCTGGGGTAATTGGGTGTGAGTACGCGACAATTTTTTCCAACTTTGGAAAAACGAAAGTTTACTTGATCGATCGGCAGGATAGAATTCTACCTTTTGAAGATCCCGACATTAGTAAAATGGTTGCAAAGAACCTTGAAGATCAAGGTGTAGTTATTCATCACAATGCAAACTTGGATCGACTTGAGCACAAAGACGGAAGGATTGAATATGAACTGAAGTACAAAGACGGTAGTTCAGAAATTATTCAGGTAGAAAAAGCACTTTTGTCAATTGGTCGTGTACCAAATATTGAATCATTAAACATTGAGAATGCAGGTGTTTCTATGTCGAAGCGTGGAAGACATATCGGTGATGACGATACCCAAACAAACATTCCGAATATTTACGCGGTTGGTGATGTTTCGGGGAGAATTGCTCTTGTAAACATGGGAGAAATCGAAGCGCGTCATGCCGTAGAGAAAGCATTCAGTGATTCCGTCGAGCGCCTATCTTACGACAATGTTTGTACGATTATGTTCTTGAAACCTGAAGTGGCAGCCGTTGGAATTAACGAGCAACAATGTATTGAGCAAAACATCCCTGTTAAGATTGTGAAGGTTGATTACTCGGTGATAGCGCGAGCAATTGCCATGCGAAAAACTCAAGGATTCTTTAAAATCATTGTTTCGAATGACGATGAAATGCGCATTTTGGGAATGCGTGCAGTAGGTGAACATGCCTCAACTGCGATTCAGGGAGTTGGATTGTTAATCAAAACTCACGCTCCAATCGAAGTACTCGCCGAGCTCGTCCACCCTCACCCTTCTATTGTTGAGGGAATTCAGGAATGTGTACGAATGCTCTTAAATAAATCCATTTTCAAGTCTTCGGTATTTAAGGACAAGTTGGCTTGTTATTCGCTGGTGGACGGTCAGAAAACTCCGTTGGAAAGATTGTAGATCTGGAGGGATTAGATTGTTAGATCGCTGCGCTCCTGGATTGATTGGATTAGTTGGATTAGTTGGATTAGTTGGATTAGTTGGATTAGTTGGATTAGTTGGATTAGTTGGATTAGTTGG
>CAJQOB010000126.1 GCA_905479845.1 uncultured Flavobacteriales bacterium | reverse complement strand
GTATTCTTTTCTATTGCCATTGATCAGAATAATTGGAATCACACAATTCGTACCAACAACTTTCCCCTGATCCTCAGCAATAACGTAGATTGACTGTCCATGCGGACCATCATGAAACTCCCAGAGAAATTGCTCCATGGTGCGATTCGTGCCATAAATCCTGTTGTGAAATGCATTAATTTCAGGATAATCACTTTTATTCGCGAGTCGATAACTTACCATTCCAACCTATTTCGTTTAATTAAATCATTTGGGGCTAGGCATTCTATTTTGTTTTCATAAATGAATGCAGCAATTCTTTTGTACTCTTCAAGATAGGAATTGTATTTATAATTTGTAAAAAAATTGTTGTGCCATAACAAGGAGAAATCGCAATTCAATGGATTCTTCTCGTACATTTTGATAATGGTATCTCCTACGGAGTCAGTCAATGATTTGAGGTACGACTGAAACGTCGTATCCATGAAGTTTAGAGGAGCCTCGACAAAATCATGTAACTCGTTTCGGGAAATATTAAACGGCTGAAACGCTTTACCATACGAGTTCCTAAAACCATAATGTTCCGCAAAACCAAGACTGCAGTCAAAATTCAATTCAGAATCAGATATTTTGTTCCAATCTCTATGAGTTTGAAAATTCAAAAAGTGATATCGATTGTACCTTGTTTGAATCTTCCCTTTTTTTAGTTCATCATTGATCGTCATATCGGAACTGGACTTGTGAAGACCATTGATATTGTTGGATTCTGACACTAATTTTAAGAGTGCTTGCTCGGAATCAATCTTGTAATCTGCGTTTTTGATTCCTTGTAATCCTTGCCCTTTATTTACCAACCAAAAGAAAGTAGAACGTATATCATATTCACTGTTCAACTTGATGATTTGATCTATATTTTTCCAATGAGGCCTACGACTGATCTCCCACAAAATAAGTTTTAGCACTACACCAATGTTCATTTTCTTTAAGGCCCAGAAACCATCTTGCAAGAAGGAACCATATATCGTATCAATATCATGAGAGATAAAGAATGTACTCGGTTTTTTGGTTCCAATTATTGAGTGTTCCTCACAGAATCTATCAATTAGTTTTTCAACTAGATTTTCATCAATGACGCCTTTTTTACTCTGATATGACGATGCGTACCTAAACCGACCAAACTCATCTAAATCTGACTCAACAGGATTGATTTCCTGAAAGCAATTGATCATGTAGAAGATCGTCGCAATAATATCTACTCTGCCAGCACCATCATTAACCTCAAGGTTTTCATTTAAACTATTACCTCCCCTTAATTGTGGACTACTTTTAGATAATTCTTCATAAAATGAAAGAGCTATATTCTCTGATCGATCATCATCGGTATCCCAAATCAGGTCAGCCGTTTCAATAATATCTGAAAGCTCGAATTTTACACATCGATTCTTTTCAATAATCTTCAGTACGTAACGAACTGGATTAAAAAAAGAAGAATTCGGCTTTATGTATACTTTCATTCGGCGATATGGATTACTGTCATCTATTTGATATAGGTTCCGTAGCCATGGAGACGTTTCATCCAGTATTCTGACTGCTCTACATTGGTAATAATGATACCACTTCCCGAACTCGCATGAATCATTTGAAGCGGTCTGCCGATATCAGAAACAATAATTCCGACATGGGATATCCCCGATCCATTATTGAAAAACACCAAATCTCCTTTTTGAACTTCCTTCGCTTTCAGTTTTGTTGATTTCGAGTATTGATCTGCGGCTCTTCTTGGGAGAGTTACACCGTTCTGACTCATCACGTAGGATGTGAACCCAGAACAATCAAATCCGCCAGGTTTACTTCCGGCCCAAACATATGGAGTTCCCAATTGCTGCTTTGCAACCGTCATGATTTCACCTCTCAAACCAATGATTTCAACACTTTCAACCTCCGGGATTTCAGTTGTTTCCATTACAATTTGATTGGCATTGTTTCCAGCATCTACATTCGGAACATCCTCAAATAGGCGATCGATTAACTCCTGAACTTCCTCAAACGATTCTTGACTCCCCATTCTCTTGAGGTCAGCAGCCCACGAAATCATGTCCGATCTCAACCAAGACAGTTCGTACATGTGCGCATTGAAAATCTTTGTCCCGACTTCAGATCGTTTCACTTCAATAAAAAGCTTTTCTGCTGTTTTCAACGCCTCTGGATGTCTCGTCAACCAAAATCCATTTTGACATAGTTGAAACAAACTGATACTTCGGTAATATGTCGGCATCATCGAGTAATCGTATTCTGGCTTATCCAATAGTCGTCCAGCTTTACGGTACGTGCGTTTGTAATGCCCTTGCGAGTAATACATCTCCAAACGGTCAAAATGTTTGTTTTGACCGAACGCCGAGTTCATAGTGAACATAAACACGGTAACCACGAAAATCTTAATACTTTGATGCATACACTGCGAATTAACGAAAAAATTGGGCCAAAATGACTCTTCGATTAAAAATCAATTCACAAATAGCTTGTTAATAGTTTGGGCTAGATTCGAATTAACATAATTTGCAAAAAAAATACTGATACTTTCGAGGGAATTAGCGTTATTAGTATTTAGAATCCATATTGATTCGTTTTCCATCAATGAAAACCCATAAAATGATTAGAATATTCTCTCTCCTTGCGTTAATGACAACGTCTGTTTTTAGCTACGCGCAAATCGACAATGATAAAATTGCCACTACCCAAAAGTTTGATGAAGTTTTAACCTATGTAAATAGACTATATGTTGACGACGTTGATGGTGAAAAGCTGACTGACGCAGCTATTGTAGCCTTACTGGAAAAATTGGATCCACACTCAACTTTCATCTCGAAAGAAGATGTGAATGATGCAAATCAGAAGATAAAAGGAAATTTTGTTGGGATTGGTATTCGCTTCCAAATTTTGAGAGACACCTTAATGGTCGTAGCAACGATTCCTGGTGGTCCATCAGAAAAACTAGGATTACTTCCCGGTGATAAAATTGTTAAAATCGGAGCTGAAAATGTTGCTGGAATTGGATTGAAGAACAGTCAGGTACGTGATCGTTTATTGGGTGACCGTGGTACTAAAGTAACTGTTGCCGTAAAGCGCAAAAAGAAAACAATGCCGATCGATTACGTTATTACTAGAGATATTATTCCATTAAACTCAGTGGATGCATCTTATATGCTTTCTGGTGAGACAGGATACATCAAGCTAAACTCATTTTCGCGCTCATCGCACCAAGAGGTTCGGGAGGCAATCAAAGATCTGAAAGAGCAAGGAATGAAAAATCTAGTATTTGACCTTCAAGGTAATGGCGGAGGTCTCCTCTATGCTTCAAAATACTTGGCTGATGAATTCTTGTCGGATGATAAATTGATTGTTTATTCTGAGGGACGAGCTCAACCAAGAGTAGATTTAAACTCAGAAAAAACTGGTCTTTGGGAAGATGGACGTTTGGTTTTATTAACGAATGAGTATTCAGCTTCAGCAAGTGAAATTTTATCTGGAGCAATTCAGGATTGGGACCGTGGGCTAATTATCGGAAGAAGAACGTACGGGAAAGGTTTGGTTCAACGACCAATTGATTTAACAGATGGATCTCAAATTCGATTAACGATTGCGCGATACTACACGCCAAGCGGGCGATCAGTTCAGAAATCATACGAAAACTTGGATGATTACAGAAACGACCTATTGAACAGATATGACCGTGGTGAGTTCTCAAGCAAGGACTCTATATCTTTACCCGATTCGCTAAAATTCTACACATTGCTCAATAAGCGAACTGTCTACGGAGGTGGTGGAATTATGCCCGATTACTTCGTTCCACTTGACACAACTGAAAGAACGGACTTCTTATCTGACTTGGTTCGATCTGGAGCATTCAACAGTTACTCCCTTACCTACGTGGATGAAAACCGAGAAGATATTTTGAAGGACTACCCTACTTTCACCGAATTCAAAGAAAACTTTGAAGTTGACAAGAAATTCATGAACAAATTCATGAAGTATGCTCAAGAGGAAGATGAAGAATTGGAAATGGATGACGAAGAGTACAAATTGAGTGAATCCCTCATTAAACTCAGAATGAAAGCTTTAATCGCACAAAACATCTGGGGATACAATGAGTTTTACCAAGTTTACAATGAGTCGAACGAAATTCTTCAAAAAGCATTGAATGTTATTGAATCGAATGAGTACAAATCTGCTTTGAAATCTCAGAAATAATTGAATCTAATTATTATTTTTGAACTGAATAAAGTCGAATACATTATGAAAAAAACAGTCGTTTCCATTTTTACATTAGCCGTTTTACTTGCCTCTTGTGGTGAATCTGATAATACAATTAAAAGTGTTGATGGTGAAGTTACATCAACCGCAATTGCTGATACGGACAGCGAAGCTAAATTGAATGAAGAACTTTCTTCATTTGAAAAGGAAGAAGCTGCGCGTGAAAAGGAAAAATTGGCCAATTTAACGACCTTGGAATTCGATAAAGTTCTTCATGATTTTGGAGATGTTGAATCGGAAGTTGAGAACGTTACATCTTTCATGGTAAAGAATACTGGCGACAAACCGCTAATTATTAGTGATGTTTCAGCTACATGTGGATGTACTACTCCAAAGAAACCTGAAGCTCCAATTCCTCCAGGGCAATCTGATGAGATCGTTGTAACGTTTAAATCAAAGCCTAGCCAGAAGAATGAGATTAAGAAGACTGTAACGGTAATAGCAAACACTCCGGACAAGGTTCACAAGGTTGATATTCGCGCTTTCGTTAAGTAAGCTTATTTCTTAAGATTTCTTACCCAATTTCAGTTTTAGAACAGCTAAAACCTTATTGACGTATTGTACTATTTCTGGTTCGATCTTGGTGAAATATAGCACCACAGGGAAGCCTAGAACAACTAACGCGGAGTTTACACTCATGTTGATCCATTTGTTTCCAAAGTCTAAATCAATCCACAATAACAGGCACAATACGACAGCGAACAGGACAATAACTTTGGCTTGGCTCATTTTGAATGGATGAATCTTATACCATTTCCAAACGAAGTATAATCTCAATAGATTATACATGAAATATGCTATTGTTGTTGAAATTGCTGCTCCATCAATCCCCCATTCCGGTATGAAGGCTAGATTTAAAACATAAACCACAAGAATTAAACTTCCAGTGAAAAGAATATCGTACTTGTACTTCTTTGATGTGACCAAAATGGTCCCATTCAACCCCATGTATATATCGATAATTTTTCCAATCATTAAAAGGAGGAAAACGGAAGATCCAATAGCGTATTCCTCAGGAAGTAAACTGAAAATCTCATCTATAGAGACCCATGTTCCAAGGAATAAAAACAATCCAATGAACAAAGTAACGGAGCTCACTCGTTTGTACAGCTCACTCATTTTATCCATATCTCTATCTTTCCAATGCTGAGCAACAATTGGTGAACTTACGCGCATTATGGAGGTATATGGAATCATAAGCGCGCGAATTAAGTAGAGAACTATTCCATACGCTCCTAACTCAGCCAAACCTATCATTCCAGCAATCATAATCGAATCCAATGAAATAACTAGATTAGCGGCCAATGTATTCATATAAGAATACATGGAGAAAACCAAAATGATTCGCTGAAACTTCTTAGGTATTGAAATAGACTTGGGGTTGATATGCCATTCCTTTAAATAGATTAGGTATCCAATTAAAAGAAGTGCTGGAATAGCTTGAGACAGGCAGATTAAAACAAGTAAAACATCGAAGTCAAAAAACTTGAATGCGTAAAGACCAAGGATGATTGTATTAACGATTCGAAAGATGAAATCATTCGCGATCACAGCAAATACATTCTTGTACAGTGCGCGCAAATAATTCTCTAACAGCTTAAATAAAACGACGAACACTCCGACTGGAATCACCCAATAATAGTAATCGACAAATCTCGATGACCTCGACTCAAAATAAGCCGCAATACTCTCGTTGAAAATAATATAAACTAAGGCAAATATCAGCACACCTCCCAGTGTAATTAGGACATTCAGTGATAAAAAGCCGTAATGTTTGTTGTCGGGATTCTTTAAATATGGAAAAAACTTCCATGTCGAATTAATGGAACCTAAATTGGCAAATTGAGCAAAAAGCAACCCAAGAGCCAAAATCAAATTAATCAGACCAACCTCCTCTTGAGATAGTAAAATGACAAAAAGAAGAACTTTGTTAACGTACCCCAGTAGCATTCCGATATAGGATACTATGGCCGTTCTAAGTGCGTCTTTTTGAATTATCCCCATTTAATTCCTCATGGTTTTATCCAGAGTGTAGTATTCGTTAGACCGTTGGTCGTATTAATCATTTCCCAGTCTTTCAAGTTGTCGAAAACAATATCATATCTCGTTCGTTCGCTATTATCGAGAATCATCAAACCATTTGATTTCAATTTAGCAATTGAGGCGAAAACGCATTCCGGTCGTGCTCTTCCATCAACAATGATAAAATCAAAAGTTCCATCTTCAAAATCACTTAGAGCGTTAAAGTAATTAACGTAGTCTTTTCGATAATCGTATTGATCCATTCCCTTAATCGTTGGGAATACATCACTACTTGATTTTGTTGAATTTGGCTCTTGTTGTTCGATTAGACGGTAATCAACAACACTTTGGAGATCTTGTTTTTTTAGTCTTTCATTGACCATGTGGTACCATTCCTTGTTGTGCTCTATACTCACAAAGGACTTCACTCTTGAAGCAAAGAAAGTTGTACTTCCTCCACTACCGAATTCACAACCCGTTAAATCTTTACTTAAATAATCCTCGAAGAACAAGATACTTGCAGGCGACAACCAAGGAGAAGAATCAATCTTCTTTCTAAACGCCGAGTATTTGAGTTTCAATACTGGTCGAAGTATACGATATTTCACATATTTGAAGCTCCATTCCTTATCTCTCAACACGTTTTTCCTTGGAATCGAATTGTTACGTAGAATATCTTCAATTTTCTTAAATCTCTTATCCATTTAAACCTTTGTAAAACTGTATTAATCGCTGGGCTTCATTTTCCCAATTGTACTTATTCATAGCGCAATCGAATGCATTTTGATTCCTTCTTTGAACTTCTTCTGGATCCCGCTCAATTTCTGTGTACTTCTTAACCAAGTCTTCTGAATCGGAAGCAGTATACACCCAACCTCCGTTACACTCTTCCACTATTCTCTTAAGCGGTTTACAAGAGCTAACCAATAACGCAGACTTAGAAAGAAATATCTGAAAAAGCTTATGAGGAATCGTATAGTCAGTGTGACCATTCTTAACGTGTGGTATAATATTCACCGTAGCCTTCTGCATGTAATAATTGACAATTTCAAAGGGTTTAAATCCTAAGAAAAGTACCTCTTTTTCCAAATCAAGTTTTCTAACTAGTCCTTTAAGTACCTGTGCATACTGGGTAGTATCATTACCAATGATTAGAAACCTAACATTTTTGCCGTTCACCTTCAAAGATGCAACACTGTGAACAACTGTCTCCAAGCCTCTCATAACACCAATCCCACCTACGTAAACCATGTGAGACATGTCCTCTTTGAATGTAAACTCTTTGTCCTCTATTTGTTGTTCTGAAAGTTTTGCAAATCCCGTATTCTCGTAGTTCGATATTACGATCACGTTTTCAGGATTCAAATCATATTTCTTTATGAACTTGTCCCTCATTTCGTCAATCACTACAATTAACTTATCCACCTTACGCATGACCTTTCCTTCGTATCTTGTCCAGCGTTTTGGAGTAAATAGCAATTTGTTTTTCAGGTTTATGTACCACTTTTTCTTTGTTAAAAACCATCCTTCCAATAATTCAGGATAATTTTCATGCGAATCCAAGATGACTTTTCCTGAAATTTGGGATTTCAATTTAAGAGCTGTTTTAGCAAGAGGTAAGTCGTGAACATGCAAATGTTCGATACCATACTCTTTGATACACTTTTTCACTTCTCTTAAGAACTTTTGATTGATAAAGAAAAGTGCTGTTAGGATGTCCTGGAAGCCTCGACGCTTAAACGTGTAATCCTTACCAAAGCGATGAATTCTAACCCCATTGATCACTTCTTTTCTCTTTTTACCCTTTATCCATGGTGTAATTACAACCACATCAACACCAGCTTCTGCCAATGACTCGGCTTGTTTCCTCACTCTTACGTCAGTAGTGTAGTCGATCTCGAGTAACATCCCTATCATAGCGAAGAATTCAAGATTTTGTCCAAAGTTTCAAGGATTCGTTGGGTTGCGTTTCCGTCCCACAAATGAGGTTTCTGTCCTTTCTTGAAATCTCTATTCGAGATGATCTCAATAATTCTAGGAGCGTCAAAGCTCATCATTTCGTTCGTTCCTTCAGTAATCGTTACTGGGCGCTCTGTGTTTTCACGAAGCGTGATACAAGGAACACCTAAGAAGGTTGTTTCTTCTTGAATCCCCCCTGAATCTGTTACTACAATCGTTGAATCAGCGATAAGTTTTTGGAAAGAGAAGTAATCGAGTGATTCGCAAATAATGCAATTCGTCAATGATTCGAACTCCTCAGTAAGACCGTGTCTATTGATACTTGAACGCGTTCTGTGGTGCATTGGGAAAACGATTGTAATCTGTGCACTCACTTCCTTCAAAAAGGAATATATTTTCTCTAAATCTTCTTTAGAATCTACATTAGACGGGCGATGCAACGTTACTAAACAGTATTCTTGTTCCCCAACCTTCAATTCATCAAGTATTTTCGAACCTGATATTTGAGGTTCGAAATGAACCAAGGTGTCAATCATTGTATTACCAACAAAATGAATCTTAGATTCGTCAACTCCTTCGTTCAACAAGTTTTTACTTCCACTCGGTTCCGTGACAAAATAGTGATCTGTGATTTTATCTGTTAAAATCCGATTGATCTCTTCTGGCATCTCCAAATCGTTACTTCTCAAGCCACTTTCCAGATGAGCTATTTTAATTCCAAGACGATTGGCAACGATAGCCGCTCCCAAAGTTGAATTCACATCTCCAACTACGATCGCAAGGTCAGGTTTTTCCACAGCAAAGTAGGCGTCGATTCCTTGGATAATGTGACCGAAATGGGCATTCGCTGAACCTTGATACTGCTCTAAAAAATGATCAATTTCAATTCCAAACTGCTTAAAGAAAACCCCAGCCATTGCATCATCATAGTGTTGATTTGTATGCAGCAGCTTAATGGAAAGTTGATCGAAGGATTTCGCCAACTCTTTGAACCGAGTTATTTTAATAAAATTAGGTCTAGTACCTATTACAATAATGATCTTTCTCATTGAGTTTCGGATATATTGAGCTAGCGTATTTTATGATTCCTTTTGTGTTTTACTAGATTTCCAGTCTAAAAAGAACATTCCGCCAATCAATAGAAGAATCAAAACAGACCCAACCATTGCCATCGTTCCAGCAGTATGGAATTTTGGAATATCGTACTTAAATTCAATCTTGTGTTTTCCTCCATCAACCTCTAAACCACGCAGTGCATAGTTCACTTTGAGGATATCTTGTTCCTTGCCATCAACGAATGCTTTCCAACCATCTTTGTAATACATCTCAGAGAACACAATTAGCTGTTTACCATTCACATCCGCGGTGTAATCAATTTGATTTGGAGCGTACTTCGTCATTTTAACCGTTCCCTCTTTAGAGAATTGTTTCTTGCTCAGTTTCTTTGATTCAGAATCCAGCATAGCAACTTCAGTTGAAGGATTAAATTCGCTATTAAGTGTTAAGCTCACCAAAGGAATAAATGAATCAGCGGTATCCGCTTCTAAGGTCTGAAGAGGAACAAGATCAGTAAGCCCTTTCTTTTTATCCATAACGAAAGCAACTGTTTGCCCTACTTTCAAGCCATTAGTTAAAGAAACCTTGATCGTGTCTTTATCCATTCGATTCGTCTGAGGATCCAATCTGTCAACGACGTATTGAAGTGTCTCTTGACCATAGATTACTGCTTCTTTTTCCTTAGCACCATTTACTAAGAACTCACCTTCTCCGGTGTTCTTAAGAGTAAACTCATTTCCTAATGCTCTGATTTCTTCATTTGCAGTTGGGAAAGACTTCACAGTAGATACTAACCAGGCATTCCCAAGTACAGTTCTGTTCGGTGAAACCTGACCTCCTTGAATAATGTACTTTACATTTAACATATCCAGTACTTTATTATTCATCGAATAAAGGTGGAATTCTGCCAAATTCTGGAAGTTTCTGAGCTTCGCTCCATGATATCCCCCAATTGATTTGTGGTAGTAGGATGCTCGTGAGCTACCAAACCCTCCATCTGTCTCAAACACACGGTAGTTTGTATTTGCATTCAAAGCCGCAAACCTGTACGAGTCGGATACTCTTGTTTGATATTTACGCTCATATTCAGCTTCACGTGCTTTCTCCGTTCCCTTTTTTGCTCCTGCATCAATTTTCGCTTGAAGACTAGGATTCTCCTTAACCTCATTATCAAGAATCATCAAATCTGCTTGAGTTGCAGCCATTGGATATGCTCGTTCAGCTTCTGGCACCCAATGTACAAATGATCCGTCTCTTTTTTCAAGGTTTCCAATGTAGTTGGTGTCAACACCAACAAAGTCAATTAACATCAAGACGGCAAGTCCACCTGCTATTGCCATAGAAGGCAAAGATGTATAGAAGAACAATGCGACTATTCCAATCCCGAATATTGCAAACAATATTGATCGAGTTGTTGAACTACTAAATACATCAGCACGGAATTTTCGAATTGCATCTGAACCTTTCAGGTTATTCGCTACTTCTGCATCAACAAAAGCATTCAATTCTTGAGGGTTATTCAAGTTGATTCCGCGTTGCTGCTGGAACATTTGAACTTGCTCAGGAGTGAAAGTTTGAAGTTGCTTGATTATTTGTCCAGCAATCGCCTCTTCATCATTAGCAGCGATTTCTGCCTTAGATGCGTAAACGTTATCAAGGCCAACCATTTTCAATCCAATCAAGAATACTAAGAACGCTCCTGAAACGATCAAAAACTTCTTCCCTTCTGATTTCAAATTCTCTCGGTCATCAAATAATTTCTGAAGTAACAACACGGCAATAACTGGGAATATCAATTCCAAGAGAACCAGTATGATTGTAACCGTTCTGAAGCTTGAGTACAATGGAACATTGTCAATGAAAAAGTCAGTAAGTCCCATGAAGTGTTTACCCCAAGAAAGCATCAATGCTAATATGGCAACCGTTAAGTACACCCATTTACTTCTATCTTTTAAGAAGACCATTCCTAGAAGCGCCAAGAAGACAGTCAAAACACCGAGGTAAACAGGTCCAGATGTAATCTGTTGCTCACCCCAGTATAAACGATTCCCAAGAATACTTGATTGCTCCTCACGAGAATAATCACCATTCTCTACCATTTCCGCGAAGTTGGTTTCCGCAATTGGCTTACTATTATGAGATCCTTTTATATACGGAGATACAATTGTGAACGATTCATCAATCCCGTAACTCCAATTAGTGATGTAATCTTTATCGAGGCCTTCCGTTGCTTTCGCTTCTGCTCCATTGGCAGCAATCGTTAAATCATTTGCTCCACGAATAGTATGCTTCGCATAATCATTGGTCATTGAAATACTTCCGTAGTTAATGAAAAGGGCGATTAGATATCCTGCAAGCACTCCACCAGAGGCAAAAGCAAATGTTTTAAGCGTTTTCTTCTTGAACGCGTCAATAGCGAAGTAAATCCCCAAACCGAGAAGAAGAATCGCCATGTAGTACGTCACTTGATAGTGATTTTGTGACAGCTC
>CAJQOB010000125.1 GCA_905479845.1 uncultured Flavobacteriales bacterium | reverse complement strand
CTCTATTATCAAAACCCTTTCCTAATGCTTGCACTTTGGGACAGATATATTCGTCCATTCCGATTGTAGAGCATTCGAACTCACCGAATTTGACTGAATCGAAGTCAATAATGTACGGCTCGAATGTGCAAGATCAACCATAATGTTTTCTGGCTGGATATCTCCAATGATAATGTTTTCGGAATGAAGAAGCTTTAACAATTCAAAAAGTTTGAATATTAACGTCTCCGCATCTTTGAAAGCAAAGTTGTCCACTAAGAATTTGTTTGTGCCTGGGTCAAAACAGAATGCAATGATTTCATCTGCTTTTGGAATGAGTTTCATCGAGAACCCGCAGATTTCATTTTGGTCATCTTCCTCATAAGCGATGTAGTTAGGAAATGCGATATGCTTGAACTCTTCGATATTCTCAAATTCATTTACTTTACTGCAAAGACTGATGATTTTATTGATTCGATTCTGGGCAGTTCTATTCTCTTTTGGGTAGTGTTTCAGACAATTTTTATCGTCGAGCTTATAAATAGTTCCCTCAGCCCCAGCTCCGATAAATTGTTTATCAGACACATTGTGCTTTTTATCGTTTATAATAATTTTCATACTTCTAAATTTTCAATCATTTGAGACCAGAATCTAAATGCACTTCTAATGGATTTAGGATCACTTATGTCAAGACTTAAATATTCATCAAAACCAAGGTCGTTCTTTAATGAAATCAAATGGTCTCTTGTAAATTGTTCGCTTTCCCAGCCTATAATCACTGAACTTTTCAGTACTCCCTGATTTTTGAGATTATTAATTAAGCGCTTTACATCTGAGGCTTTATAATGTTCACTTGTGTAATCGAATCCATCTGACATGACTCCGATTGAAATCTGTGGTTTTCTAGATTTAGTGGCTCGTAAATAATCGGATTCTCTAGTTAAGAGCATTACAAGTTGGTGAAGAGAGTCATAGAGATGCGTTACCCTATTAAATGGATTATAATTTTTTCCATTCAACATTGTGACCTGATCGTTTCCTTTTGCATCAACAAGAACAAGAGGGTTGATTATAGTCGTTTCCTCATGAAAGGTTTGTTGGATCAAGTGGAGCGACTTTTTTCTACAAACTAGGCTACCTCGAATAGCTTTTACCGCTTCATTTTGACCGTCAATAACCTTTTGTTTTTCGTATCGCATTGACCCGGATTCATCTATGAGAAGTCCAGCATAAACGGGAGTTCGCCTAATGTGATCTTTGTTTTGAAATTCATAATCGCCAATTTCTTTGTTCAGAGGAAGCTTGTCGTACATTTCATCTTCAGAAATAACTCCAGTTTGCTGAAGGTTCAAAAAAGTCGAAGCCGCATTTTTTGCGAGTTTTTCGCTGTATTTTTTAATTTCGGGATTACTAACCCTTGCTTTTGTATAGTCGATGTACCAATTAAGAATATGCATCATTTTTTGACGTGAAATATCTAGGTACATTTTTTCGAACGCAGTCGTATTATGACGTCTTTGGTTGGCATCTTTTCTGAAGTGATTCAGGTAACTTTCGATTTGATTATCGAATACGCCATTTTTTCTGAAGAGTTGAATGAGTTTTAAGAACTCTAGGTTAGATGAATTCTTATATAACCGAATGTGAAGTGCCCGACAGATTCTTTCGGCAAACAATCCTGCTTGAAGAATTGAATCTCCATATGGAAGTGTTTCATTTCCCATGGCTTGGTGCCAACATTCGATCATTTCTTTTTCGAACTGTTTGAGTTGAGATGGTTGTTTTCGTTTCATATATCCATTGTTTATATTTATTGTTTACCATTGCTTTGAAGACCTACCTTTATAGTTCTTGAATCAATACCGAGTATCCGAGCAGCTTCCGCTTTATTGTTATCTACCATTTTGAGAATCTTCCGCTCATGGGCTTTGATCACATCATCAAGAAGTAGTGACGCAACCGTTCCTTCAGGTTCTCTAATGTGTTTGGGAATATCTTCAAGCTTAATTGTTCTTCCGTCGACGAAAGCATAGAAACGCTTGACAAGATTTTCTATCTCGCGAATGTTTCCAAGCCATTTGTATTTCAAGAGACAATTCATGGCTTCTTTTGATAGTTTTTTCTTCTCGTACCCCATGTCAAATCCATTCTCTGGATAGGTTTCCATACTTATGAGTTCAAGAAAGTAGTTGATCAGTTTTTCTCTTTCTTTAAGTGAGAATTCCCAAACAGGGGAGAGCTCTATTGTGGCAACATTGATTCTGTAGTAGAGGTCGAGTCGAAATGTATCATCCTGAGCCATTTTCCACAAGTCCTTACGGGTGGCGCATATTACATGAACGTTTACAGGATCTGGCTTGCTAGAACCAATTTTGGTTACTTCTTTCTCTTGCAGAACTCGTAACAGAGTTTGTTGCATTTTAGGCGAAATATCTCCAATCTCGTCTAAAAAGATTGTTCCGCCATCTGCTTCCTGAAAAAAACCATTTGTAGTCTCATTAGCTCCGGTAAATGCGTTTTTCATGTATCCAAAGAGCCTGGACTCTAACAATTGGTCAGATAGAGCAGAACAGTTAATTGGGACAAATTCCCTTTTTCTTCTATGTGAATTATTATGAATTCTCCGGGCAATTAATTCCTTACCCGTCCCTGATTCACCAAGAATGAGTGTTGTCGTGTTATACGTTGCTGCAATTTTGTCCGCCAATTCATTAGCGCACTCAATGCTCTCTGCTACGAAAGGTTGTTTTTTTTCTAAGCTGCGATGAACTATCGTGTTTGCTTTTGCGAACGAGCCTTTCAAAACCTTGATGAATAAAGGGGCATATTCATTCGCAGTCCTTTTTTCTGGAGGAGTAACTTGAAAGAGAGATAGGCGATAAGTTTCTGCAAGTAGGTACCATACCGTGAACATTGATGGAGTTCCTGGAGAAACGAAAACATCAATATTTGCATTTGGGTAAGACTTATAAATATCAATAAGGAGTTCTTCAAGGTGCGTTTTGATATCAGCCAAATCGATTGGATTGACAGGCAGGTATATTGGCATGAGTTCAACTCTTTCGAAAATATCCTCCAATCTTTTTTCTAAATGATCTTTGAGTTGCCTGTAACTGCCGTTTGCAGATCGGTCATCCTGATCATTACTTGAAAGTAAATAGTGCTTATTGTAGTCTCCAATAAGGTGAGAATAGAGTTCACCATGGGTTCCACTTGGATTTACTCGTTTGCCGCCATTTTCATTTTGGATGAAGTCATGGGTGTATGCCATCCAAGAAAGAAGAATCTTCATTGCATCGGTTTTATGTTAAACATTTTTTGAGGGTGAAATACGAGAAATGTCGATATCCAAGATTGGTATGTTGGATTCCTCGATAAACAAACTCGAATGTTCAGTATTTGCTCTACAGAAGGTGAGTTTGTTCTTTGTTTCCTGAATAGTTTGTTTCACTCTCATGACTCCAAACCTAGAGGCTTTTTCCGATACCATGGTACGGAAAACCACACCTGGATATGTAATCCTTAGATATTGAGTGATGATCCAAACTTGAAATGTTGCACGGAACGACTTGGCTATGCAGACTCGCCTTATTGATGGCAGAGGATTCGGAGTTTGTAATAGTTCATTATGCCTCAGCATAATCGTTCGCAAAGATAGGCCTGTCTTTGTGACACAATACCAGAAGTTTGAGAAAATTCATCTTCACTTTATTGGCAGCAACCATACTTTGTATTGCTGCAACATCATGCAAGAAAGAGGTTGTAGAACCTCAAGTTCAAACAGAGCAACCCTTAGAAAAGGACTGCTGCGGTGAGAACGGAACTCTTCCACCAGGTAAGGGTTAGTTAATCAAAGGGCTGTTTATTTCCGTAAGCAGCCCTTTTTGTATTAAAAGAATATCTTTACGGGGTGAACCAAGCCACTTTCATATCACTAATATGCATGCTTTGCTGCCATTCGCTTTTCGCTCAGCGTGAAGTGGAAGATTTATTATTAAAGGCAGAAAAGGGAACTGAAACAATTCATCTAAAATATGCGCAAGAAGCCTATCATAAGGCACAGACAGATTCATTGAAAACA
>CAJQOB010000124.1 GCA_905479845.1 uncultured Flavobacteriales bacterium | reverse complement strand
CCATCCGTTATCGTCGAATAGATTAACAGCTAGTTCCGTTAATTTCTCATTGTCGTCCACAATGTCAAATGCTTTTAACCAAAAACGAATTGATCCTACCATGTTTTTTCCAACACCTAATTCAATTCCTGCTTTGTCCGAAAACGGTTGATCAGACTTAACAAAATCAAATCCCTTTTTCAACCAAAATGGTCTGCAATGAAATGATTCGTGTCCTGAAAATTTTAAGTTTTGACCTGTCATTACTCTTCTATTTTACTCGGTTCCAATAAAATTCTAACATCAACGTCCAAATGGTGGGCTATCTGATTTAAAACTTCAATACTTGGCTGTGCTTTATTGTTACAGTAGTTAGTTACCATCACGTAACTTTTCCCAAGTTTATCAGCTAACCAAGTTTGAGTTCTTCCTTGCTGTTTTAGAATGACCTTTATTCTGTTCATAGGATCTATGCTTTTGGCAGATCAAATATAAACAATGACTTTATATTTATATAAAACCATCGTTTAATTTGAGTTTTTATTTTGAAAGAAAATTCATCTGAATTTTCCAATTCCCTCTATTACACGGAACTGCTTCTCATCGAATGGTCTTTTAAGATTCAATCAAGTCATTCTATTTCTCGCACATTTTTTGGGAGTGAGTTGAAAATTAGTTGATCTGATAAATTCCTTTTGTGATTTTTAAGTGAGTTTTTTTCTATCGTTCCCATTCATCCCTGACTTCTTGAAACTCTGCTTCTTTATCCACAACCCTCGGATTTTCTTCGATATTTTCTTTTGTAAGAGTTTCTTTTGTTATTCGAAAAAATTCCGTCATGTGAGCGGATTTTTTACGGTCTTCTTTAAGTGTGGCTGATAATACAACCTGACTTTTCCACGTCTTTGAGCGGGACTGTAAAGGACATTTTCGTACTCATCTGTGACCTTTATGAGCTGCCGTTCGATCAATGAATCAATGGCTTGTGTAACTGTTTTATCAGACAATCCAGTCTTGCGTTGAAACTGCGAATTTGTGATCCAATCGCGTTGTTTTCTTCCTCCCGTTCTGTGATCAATCCAACCGACTGTCTGACGAAAAATAGTGAGTAGAACGTGTGTTTCACTTGGCTTGAGTTCAGGCAAATACTTATCGAACAAAGTATTTGGAATTGGTGTTACGTTCTTCATACTAGGCTTCGATAGTTGGTAATGACTCATCTTGGGAAGGGAAGATTTGAAAATCGACATCTGGTTGCTGATAGAGTTGAATGAACCAACCTCCGTTTTCAGTAATCTTAACAACTCCAACTTTATGAAAGATGGTTTTTGGAACAGCATCTTTGTTGATGGTCCGTTTTGAACAAATATTTAAGTATTTCATGGTGATAAAGCACCTTGGTTAACCTTTCAAACACATAAAAGTGGAAGAGATAAAACGATTTTGAGATCATAAAACTGGGATTGTGCGACATTACATAAAGTCAAATCAAACCACCCCATTGGTGGTCATTTTTCGTTTTAAAGGTGTAGTTTAATCACTTAAGTATTACTTGTAATTAATCCCCCACATTTAATCCGTTTGATTGGAAAGGTGCTGTGAGTATTCTATCATTCTCTGTATTTCTTGCAACTCCTTTAAGCGGTTGCTGGCAAATACTTGTTGGCGATACTCATGAATTTACTTTTAGAAACACGCATGTAGTGGAATGAAGACTCTGGTTTTACGTGACGCAGCACCGCTTGAACATCTCTTACAGTCGCCCCTTCGTCCAACATCGCATGGGCTTTCCCATGCCTGAAACTGTGAGGCGTGAGGTTTTTGGTGATCATTGCTAAGTCACAGATTTCTCCAATCCATCGTTGAATGGTTCGTGTTGTTAACGCTGTTCCCAATCGTTTTCCGATGGATAACCTTGTTGCCACTAAATTGATATGGTGTATACCATGGATACTCGTCAACTAATGGGTCACAAGCAAAAAACCTCCCAATCCTCGGATCGTGCATTCGATACTTGTAATTGATACTGTTTCCTTTCCCTTTCACCTCGTCATCTGACTCTTGTCCTTGGAAGCTGTACCTGTAGGGTTTTATGCAATTTCAGCCTCAATTTTTCATCATTTCAAAACAAAACTTTTCCTCGTTTGGAAAAGCAGAATAAATATAAAATAAAAACAGCAACCTTGATGATTGCTGTTTCCTCTATTTACGTTTTTTTCGTTTTTCTTTTACGGTTTCTTCGTTGGATCTTGTGGCGTTTTAAAAACTGACAACACTCTAATCATCGATCCATTCACGGCATAAACGACTACAAATGGAAATCGTTTTACTACTGCTTCATGGTAAATCCGTTTTCTCTTTACTGGAAATAAGCCTGGGTTTTCTTCAATGTAATCATATAAATCATTGAGTTCCTTGAAAAACTCTTCTCCCAAACCTTCTTTTCGTGACTCATACCAAAGAAATGCTTTAATTGATTCTTCCTTGGCTGATTCAGTTACAATCAGACTATACCCCATTTCTCAGTCGTGCCTCTTGCTTAACTTCTTCCCACGTGTAGCCTTTGGTTTTTCCTGCCTTGAAATCAGCATCTCTCTTTTCCACTTCCAACCATTGTTCTTCACTCAAAGCTGAACTATTATCCAACATCCCACTAAACATAGCTTCCAACTGATTTATTTTCTGTTCATCCTGAATCATCAACTGGAACTGCTCCGCTAATTTATCTCTTCTCTCTTGTACACTCATATTATTCATAGTCTACCATTTTTTGATTCATTCGTCATCTATAACAACGAAAATCATACCGACTTTGTTTAATAAAGATACGGATTTATTTTCCTTTCACCTCTTATTACAATCAATAACCAAGCAGGTTTAACATACTTTCTATTTCAAATTACACTCAATCTCGCTTGAAAGAGCAGATCGAAAGTAGCCATTTCTATGCGACATTTCAAAAATCTCAGAAATACCAATGTTATGTGGTAATTTCTTAAATGAAACGCTTTTCTTTGCCGGCTGAATATGAAAAGTGTAGATACCCCATTTGTTAGGACAGGGTTTATTCAAAATTAGTATAATAATCAAGCGACAGCTTGATACCAGTTAACTGGTTTTTGGTAGTCCAGTG
>CAJQOB010000123.1 GCA_905479845.1 uncultured Flavobacteriales bacterium | reverse complement strand
CTTCTGAAACGAGCATAGAATTTGTCGTACGGGCAAAGGAAAAAGTGGAATTGGAACACGTATTGAACTATCCAAATCCCTTCACGACAAGCACCGAGTTCTTCTTTGAACACAATCAAGCCTGTGTTGATTTGGACGCTCAGATCCAAGTCTTCACGGTGTCTGGGAGGCTCGTGAAAACGATTAATGAGTCTGTTTTGTGCGATGGCTTCCGTTCAAAAGGAATTCACTGGGATGGATTGGATGATTTTGGTGACCAATTAGCCAAGGGAGTATATGTCTATCACGTTAAAGTTCGAACGCCAGAAGGTGAAATAGCTGAAAAAACGGAAAAATTGGTGATTTTAAGGTAGGAGATACAATAAAGGGTGTCCAATTACGTATATTTGGCAGTCGAAAGTGATTTTAAATTATGATTAATAAAATAAGAAATACAGTAATCTTTTCATTTGTTGCCATGTCGGCCTTCGGTCAAGGAAGTGGAGTTACAGATGATCAACTTCAGTTGAATACGATTACAACAGCGGTGCCTTTCATGTCTATTACACCAGATTCAAGAGCTGGAGCAATGGGAGATGCAGGAACTGCACTGAGTGCTTCGAGTACTTCAATTTACTGGAATACATCGATGTTGAACTTCGCTGAAGAGAAATCAGCAATCAGCATTTCATACACGCCTTGGTTAAGACAATTAACGAATGATATTCATTTGTCATATTTGTCTGGATACTATAAAATAAATGATCGTCACGCGATTGGTGGAGCATTGCGCTACTTCAATCTTGGAGAAATCACTTTCACTGACGAGTCAGCAAACATCATCCGTGAAGACAAGCCAAGTGAGTTTGAACTCACAGCAGGTTACGCTTTCCGTTTGTCAGATAAAATGAGTGTTGGAATCAACGGTAAATTCGTTTATTCGAACCTTACAGGAGGTTTGCCAGTAGCAGGGGTTGAAACAAAACCTGGTGTGGCTGGAGCAACGGACATTTCATTCACTTACAGCTCAGATGAAGCGAAGATTGGTTCTACTCGTGGAACGTACAACTTTGCTGCAACAATCAACAATGTTGGTAACAAGATCGCTTATTCAAGTGTGAGCAGTGGATTCAGAGATTTCCTTCCGATGAACTTAAAAATCGGTAATGCGTTTGTTGCAGATTTTGATGCTTACAACAAAGTAACGTTCTCATTGGATATTCAGAAATTGTTAGTTCCTACACCTCCAACCTATGATTTCGTCGATGGTGAAGTTGTTAGAATTGCCGGAAGAGATAATAATGTGGGTGTAATCTCAGGAATGCTACAATCATTCTACGATGCTCCTGGAGTTGTTTTGACGGACGAAGTTTCAGGTGATTACCTTCAAAATGATGACGGTTCTTACCAAATCAAAAAAGGATCTCGATTCTTGGAAGAGTTAACGGAGATTAATCTTGCTGCAGGAATGGAGTGGTGGTACAATGATGTATTCGCACTTCGTGGAGGATTCTTCTACGAGCACAATAACAAAGGAGCGAGACAATTCTTCAACTTAGGAGCTGGTTTCAAATACAACAAATTCGGAATCGACATTTCTTACCTTGCAGCATTGAGAAGAAACAATCCATTAGCGAATACACTTCGTTTCACACTTCGAATGGTGTTAGGTGGAACAGAGTCGAGTTCATCAACTGCACCAGAATAGGATGAACTTACGGATTGGATACGGAATCGATGTTCACAGATTAGAAACTGGAATCCCATTATTTCTTGGAGGAATCCAAATTGAATCAGATTTAGGAGCCGTTGGGCATTCTGACGCTGACGTTCTCCTTCATGCCATTAGCGATGCTCTGCTTGGAGCTGCAAACCTGCGGGACATTGGTTATCACTTCTCCGATACAGACCCTCAATTCAAAGGGATCGACAGTAAAATTTTATTGGAGCGAGTAATGGAGTTAGTCTTTGATAAAGGATACAAGGTGGTGAATATTGATAGCACAGTTATCATGGAAAGGCCAAAACTCAATCCACACATTCCAGCAATGCAAGAGGTAATAGCTAGAATCCTTCAAGTGGATTTAGATGCCGTTTCAATTAAAGCCAGTACACACGAAAAAGTGGATTCTTTTGGTGAAAGTCGAGCAGTTAAAGCGTATGCCGCTTGCCTGTTGATATCTGCGTAAAACATGCGATTAATATAGCGGACAATTCGTGAAAATCCCTAAGTTTTTTTTACTTTGTGGTTAAACTAAACTAGTTGGAAAAGTACGCGAATCCAGTAAAAGATCGATTTCGGATCGCTTTGATCCCTTCTTTATTATTGGGGATGGTAACGAACCTGTACATCAGTATAATTATTCTGTATGCAGATTTTCCGATTCTATTGTTGTCTCCGTTAATTGGAACAGCACTTTTTCTCTTAACCTATATACGTTTAAAGCAATCAAAAATTTCAGCAAGAAATGCCTTCATAATTGGTTCTTTACTTGTCGGGCTGGAAGTCATAATCCACACGTATTTTTTTGGATGGGGAGCAAGTTTTTATTTCTTTTTATTTCTTCTTCCCTTAGTGTTCTTATTAGAAGCAAATTGGAAGATTTGGGGAATAATATTGTTTAATGTTCTAGTTTTTGGTGTCCTTATTGGGTTGAGCGTTGGAATGAGTCACTCCAATATTCCAAGCCTGCTGAATGAGTACGAAATAACAATTGTCTCTTATTTGAATGCCGTTTTGACTGGTGTCGTTGCTGTTGCGGTCATCATTTATAGCAGTAAAACCTTAAGTAAGAGAGATCAGTTGCTTTTAGAAATTATTTCCGATCTAGAGACAAGTAACCGCCAGATTGCTAGACAACACAATAATCAGAAGATTCTATTAAAGGAGATTCACCATCGCGTAAAGAATAATCTTCAAGTAATCTCTTCACTACTTTCCTTGCAGTCTCGTAACTTGGAAGATGATCGTCTTTCGGGAGTATTAAATGAAAGTAAGAGTCGTGTGGAAGCAATTGCACTTATTCATAAGAAGCTGTATCAGGATGATCAAGGGGGGAATTCTGTTGATTTCAAAGCATACCTGCAAGATTTTATAGTGAAACAGAGTATGCTTAATCCAAGAATTAAATTCAAATTAAGCGCTGACGAACTTATTTTGCATTTGGATATAGCCGTGCCACTTGGGTTAATCGTTTCCGAATTAATTACAAATGCCGTAAAACATGCATTTCAGGATGTTGACGTCCCTGAAGTGAGCATAGAGTTGGTTAAGCTTGGAGATCAGTTTGAATTGTGGGTGAGAGACAATGGAGTTGGGCTTTGTGATAATTTTGATTTTAATTCAGGTGATTTAGGACTTGGGTCTGATATTATTGTGGCTTTAACGGATCAAATTGATGGGGAAATGAACTTCTACAACAAGAAAGGAGCGAGTTTCAAAGTTTCATTCCAAAATAAGGCCCTCGATTAATTCAGATCGTCCTCGAAAATTTCTCTTGTTTCTCGAACTCTTTTATCTTTGTCCTAGAAATTGTATTCTATGAAAGTAAACCCTCAATATAACACGAAAGAAGCATTACTTGACTTGTATAACAAGCCACTTTTGGAACTTGTTTTCGAAGCTGCGACTGTCCATCGTCAACATCACGACCCAAGAGAGGTTCAAATGTCTTCTCTGTTAAGTATTAAGACAGGTGGTTGCCCTGAAGATTGTGGTTATTGCCCTCAAGCTGCTCGCTATCACACGGATGTTGATGCTCATAAGTTGATGACGGTGGAATCTGTGTTGGAACAAGCGAAAAATGCCAAGGAAAACGGTTCTTCACGTCTGTGCATGGGAGCTGCTTGGAGAGAGGTTCGAGATAATAAAGATTTTGACAATGTAATCGAAATGGTTCAAGGTGTAAATGCCTTGGATATGGAGGTTTGTTGTACACTTGGGATGATGTCTGAGGGACAGGCTAAAAGATTGAAAGACGCAGGGTTGTTTGCGTACAATCACAACCTTGATACTTCTGCTGATTATTATGACGACGTGATTTCTACTCGCGAGTACGAAGATCGTTTGGATACAATTGAAAATGCTCGTAAAGCTGGAATTTCTGTTTGTTCCGGAGGAATCATCGGAATGGGTGAGGCTGTTGAGGATAGAATCGGATTGTTAATGAGTTACATGCAAATGGAAACTCCACCTGAGTCAATTCCAATCAATGCATTGGTGGCTGTGGATGGAACTCCAATGGCTGAGCAAAAACCAATTGAACAGTGGGAAATGATCCGAATGGTTGCAACAACTAGAATTGCGTTTCCTCAGTCCGTAGTAAGGCTTTCTGCTGGAAGAACGAAAATGAACATGGAGGGACAAGCCCTTTGTTTCATGGCTGGAGCAAGTTCGATTTTTGCAGGAGATAAATTGTTGACTACGCCGAATCCAGAGTACAATGAGGACATGGAAATGTTCAAAATCCTTGGTTTGACTCCGAAAGAGGCCTTTGCTGATGGTGAAAAACCAGAAACAAAAGAAGATGCGATCATTGTTGCTCGTAAAGAAAAAGAACGTCAGCGTGAGGAAGAATTAGCAGCGGCTAGATTGAAAGCAAAACCAGAAGGATTTCAACCACGTAAAGTGACAATTGCTGAGTAAAACCAACTTGTTTGGACAAGAAATTATATAAGAAAATACAGGATAGAAGAGAAAAGGGGACATTGCGTTCCCTTTCTTCGTTTGATGGAAAGATAGATTTTGCGTCGAATGATTATTTGGGCTTTTCCAAAAATGAAAGACTTCAATCTGACAGGGCAGAACAAGGAGCTACGGGATCTAGATTAATTAGTGGAAACTCTGAATATATCGAAGGTGTTGAAAGTGCGTTAGCTAACTTCTTTGATGCTGATGCAGGACTTTGCTTCAACTCTGGCTATGACGCGAATATTGGCGTTTTTAGTTCGATCCCTCAACGAGGAGATGTTGTTTTGTACGATGAATTTATTCATGCTAGTGCACGAGATGGAATTCGATTGTCGCTCGCTAAGTCATACGGATTTAAACACAATAATCTGGAGGATTTAAAGAGGTTGTTGGAATTGAATAAGCCCCAGACGATTTACATTGCAGTGGAAAGCTTGTATTCGATGCATGGAGATTTGTGCCCTCTTTACGAGTTGAATCAACTTGCCGAAGAATATGGAGCATATGTCATTTTGGACGAGGCGCATTCTGCTGGAGTCTATGGGGTACAGGGAAGGGGATTTGCTCATGCACTTGATTTACACTCTAAGTGCTTTTTAAGGCTTGTTACTTTCGGTAAAGCCTTCGGTGCTCACGGTGCAGTTGTTTTATGTTCGAACGATTTGCGTGAATTTCTCTTAAATTTTGCACGATCTTTCATTTACACAACCGCGCTCCCAATTTCTGCATATGATAAAATGCTTCGAGCGGTTCAAGTCGAGGATGTTGATCAACTGCGATTAAGCTTACAGGATAAATTGGTTTATTTCAGAAGAAATCTCAAAATATGGGATTCATCTTCCGCTCCAAATTCTCCTATTCAATTTATTAACTTCCATGACTTGAATGAACTACGAAAAGTTGAACAAGCGCTCTCTGATGCTGGAATTTTTGCGAAAGCAATCTATTCTCCAACTGTCGCTGAAGGTGACGAAGGCTTACGTATTTCATTGCATAGCTTCAATTCAGAAAAGGAAATCGATAGCCTACTTCGCATTATGTCGGTATAAAATGATATTTTCGAAGTAGATTAATTTGATAGAATAGAACCCCATGAGTTATTTTGATACGGCAAAACGTAAGAAGCAGTTAATCATTGGAGCGTCAGTCGCTTTCTTAATTCTAGCTGTTTTTGTGTACTTCAGATATTCTTTCGTTTATAGTGAAGGAACTCGTGTCGGGATCATCTACAAATTCTCAAAAAAAGGAACGATCTTCAAGACTTATGAGGGAACAATGATGCTTCCAGGGATTGGAAACAAGAGCAAATCCATTTCAACGAACACCTTTAACTTTTCCGTTACGGACGAAGAATTAGCAAAGAAACTCATGAAAAGTCAAGGGATGGAAGTCGAGTTACATTACTCGTATTACAATCGACCTCTTCCTTGGCGCGGTGATAGCTACGAAGGTGAAAAGGGGCAATATATCGTTGATAAGTTGGTGCGCATCAAGGATAAAAATCCAAATGGTTACGGGCTGTAAAGTCAGAGCGAGAGGAAATTTGAACCTCAGATGCAAAAAGAAATAAATACGTATAACAATTTCATTTTTAGGGTTCTACGTGTGTTTTGAGCAAGTTTAAACTATGCGTGAATAGTAAATTGTTAATATCTTTTGGTTATTTATTTTTCAGCTAAAACGTTTTAGTCGTATATTAAAGATACTTGATTTCTACTCAAATTGAAATCGAACTCGCTAAACTACACGTTATGTTATGAAATTGATCCTCCTTTTCTTAACTGTACTTTTTTGGACAACAGTCAATGCAACGGAATCTAATTTTATTTTCCCTAAGGTTGATAGTTCAGAAGAGTCATCCATTCTGTTTGTTCAGATGAAAGCTGTCTCGTCCTCAAAAATTGTTCACTTCAGTTGGGAAGTAGAAGAGGAACAAAATGGAGATTATTTCATTGTCGAAAAATCAATTGACGACGGAGAATCTTGGATGCGTGTATCGCGAGTAGAATCAATTGGGAATCACAAAGAAAGACACACCTACAAAATTTCTGAAATCAACATGATTGAAGGGATAACCGAATATTTTAGAGTGCGTAGAGTTGATGTTGATGGAGAAACGAAAGTGCTTGATGCGATAAATATCAATCACCCCATTCTATACAACATGAAGCTTATTCCACATCCTAAGAACGTGAAAAAGGCAACAACAATTTCATGCGAATCCTTAATTTGTTCTGATGGAGTGATGAGAATTTACAACAGTAGTGGTGAGTTGGTTCAAAAGAGAAAGCTCAACTTATCGAAAGGATACAATCGCTGTCAGGTCGAGGTAAAACAACTAGATCCAGGTGAATACCGCGTTTCGATTCAGGATGAATTTGACAATAAATTGACAAAAAGGTTGGTGGTTCATTAATCACCAAAAAAAAACATCCACTCGATAATTTGAGCGGATGGTTTTTTTTAATAGTTATTTCTATTCTTACTTGTCTACTTCTACAGCAGCCATTTCTTCAGATTGGTATTCACCAGCATCCAATTTCGCTTTCATTTTACTGAAAGTTTCAATCGTGTACTGAACATCTTCCAAAGTATGAGCTGCAGTTGGAATCAAACGAAGCATGATTACATCTTTCGGTACAACCGGATAGATCACAATTGAACAGAAAATGTTAAAGTTTTCTCTAAGGTCAAACGTTAAGTTAGTTGCTTCTGCGAGACTTCCTTTTAAGAATACTGGAGTTACACATGAGTTTGTTTCTCCAATGTCGAATCCATTTTCAACCAATCCCTTTTGCAAAGTACTTGCAACTTCCCACAAACGTGCTTTGTGCTCAGGTTGAGTACGCAACAACTCAAGACGCTTACGCGCTCCAACTACCAATGGCATTGGAAGAGATTTTGCGAATACTTGAGAACGCATATTGTAACGCAAGAATTCAACGATGTTTTCCTCAGCACAAATGAATGCACCAATAGACGCCATTGATTTCGCGAATGTTCCAAATAAAATATCGATTTCGTCGTGAACACCTTGCTCTTCACCAGCACCTTGTCCTTTCTGACCTACAGTTCCAAAACCGTGAGCATCATCAACAAAGATTCTGAAGTTGTATTTTCCTGATTTTCTGAACTCAATCAAATCTTTCAATCGACCTTGGTCACCAGCCATACCAAAGACACCTTCAGTAATTACAAGGATCCCTCCTCCAGTGTTGTTAACGATTTTTGTAGCGCGTTCCATTTGCTTGTCGAAGCTCTCCATGTCGTTGTGTTTAAACACAAAACGCTTTCCAGCGTGAAGGCGCATTCCATCAAGAATACAAGCGTGAGACTCACTATCGTAAACAATAACATCGTTTCGATCAACAACACTATCGATCGCTGAAACCATTCCTTGGTATCCAAAGTTGAGAAGAATAGTATCTTCTTTTTCCATGAAATCAGAAATCTCAGCTTCCAAAGCTTCGTGTTCGCTTGTTTGACCAGTCATCATTCTTGATCCCATTGGATAAGCTAATCCCCATTCTGCAGATGCATCAGCATCAGATTTACGAACTTCAGGGTGGTTTGCCAATCCTAAGTAATTGTTAACTGACCATACTAGGCATTCCTTCCCACGGAAAACCATTCTGTTTCCAATTTCACCTTCCAATTTTGGGAACGTAAAATACCCGTGAACACCTTTTGAATATTGCCCTAAAGGACCTCTATTCTTTCTAATTTTGTCAAATATGTCTTGAGCCATAGAATTTCTTTTGCGCAGAACCCTTGATTTTACTAGGTCGCGCGTGTTTTCAGGTACAAAAGTAGTGGTTTTTCAATAAACGGAACTTTTCTCCTGTGATTTTTATCAACAACCACAAAGGAATAAGCTTCTGTAAGGTGTTCTATTTATGTAACTTTCATGCTATCGAACAAATACGTTCTTTTAACGTAAAAATCTGATCTTCATTGAGTTTTTAGCTGTTGATTTTTTATATTCGTTGTAATGTTTACACGTCTACTCTCAATTTTAGCTGTATTCTCTGGGGCCATTACTTTTCTGTACGCTCAGCAATGGGAGTGGGTTGATATTTCAAATTCGAATGGAGGGAATGTGGTTCGTGTCGAGGACGTTTCAGTCGACGAAGCAAATGATTTTGTTTACACAGCTGGTTTCATGAATGGTAATAATACTTTTGGAGGACTTCCTGCTTCGGCTGGGGGCGAAGATGGTTTTGTTCGGA
Source organism: uncultured Flavobacteriales bacterium (assembly GCA_905479845.1). GTDB lineage: Bacteria > Bacteroidota > Bacteroidia > Flavobacteriales_D > Crocinitomicaceae > UBA4466. Next base: position 5,045 of record CAJQOB010000123.1, on the reverse strand, counting down.
AGTATGATTTAAGCGGAAATCTTATTTGGAGCTTTTTGATTGGTGGAACAGGAGACGATCGCATTCAAGGAATAGAGGTAGACCCCAATACGAATAATATTTTAGTTACTGGTTTCGTAACTGGTTCTTCCGCTTCTAATAGCGTAGACTTTCAGGGTGCATCCGTAGGAGTACCCTCTAGTGCCAGTGGATCAATAGGAGGTGAGGATGCATTCATCGCGTGCTACAATGGGTTAGGTCAATTGCTGTGGCATAAAATAGTAGGAGGGACGGGATTGGATCGTGGGATGGATATCGCCGTAAATTCTTCAGGTACCTTTATTACTGGAGTTTATACGAATACTGCTGGACTATCCATTGTTTCGCCCATAGTCCCATCGAACGGAGTCGTGAATAATTTTGTGCTAGCAGTTAGTTCTTCAAATGGAAACATCTTGTGGGATGCCGTTTTAGCCTCTGACGGTGACGAATTTTCACCGCCTAACAATGATAATTTTGTTATTAGAACAGGAATCACGGCTGATAATAACGGAGTTTATGTGGTAAATTACTTTAATGGTGCCGTTTACAATGTCTATAATTCGTCTGATGTACTTTCGAGTGCGATAGCAGATCTCAATACATCAACACAGGATTATGTCGTCACGTCATACACGAATGTTGGAAATCATAATTGGTCTGTTTTATATGACAATGAGAGCAGCGTGCTTTACGGTTTGGGTATTACAAATGATTGTACTGGCGTGTATGTTTCTGGGACCTTGCATAATCTGTCTAGCACCGCAGGAGGATCAACAATAAATTCCGTACATGACAATTTTTTGCTGTCAAAATTAGACAAGACTACAGGTTCAGAAGTTTGGTTGAAGGATTTTAATAGTACGATTGATCATGAAGATCATTTTGTTGGTATTGACGTCGATGACTATGGTAACCTCTATGCAGTAGGGCGTTTAGCTGGTACAAACGCAGTTTTGGGGACAGATTTAAATTTTACTTCCGGTCAAGCACATAGCGAAGTGATGATAGCACATTTTTTTACTGATGGATCATTTCAAGATTTTGAAGTGCTGCCTGGTACTGACGACTCTTGGGGAATGAGTATCGCGACGTACAAGAATGAAAAGTACATAGTCGGTGGTTATTTCAATGATGATTTGTTTTTTGGTTCTTTGTGGTCTGGAATAGGTGGTTCTGATGGATTCGTAGCGGGAAGAGCACTCCCAGGTCCTATTATCTACACCACTACCTCTGGAAACGAGATCGCGGGGAGTCCAGCCTTTTGCCAAGCAGAATTAACAGCAATTCCTGAATTAAACGTACCTAGTGGAGGTGTGTTCAGTGGTCCGGCGCAAGTTGTTTTTAGTAACACAACTACTGGTGAAATTGACCTAGCTTCATCAACAGTTGGAGGTCCGTACACGATTACGTATTCTGGATCCCCCTATGTCTGTGTAACTACAACTTTGGAAACGACTATTTATATACTTCAAGATGAGGATGCGTCCTTCACCTTTGCAACAGATAACTATTGCATGAATGGAGTGAATCCCTTGCCCACTTCAATTACTACTCCAGGAGGAACATTTTCTACAAGTGGAGGTTTAGTTTTAGCTAATGCTTCAACAGGAGAAATTGACTTGGCTAACTCAACAGCTGGAGGACCATATTGGCTGGTGTACACATCTCCCGGTACATGTTCGCAAAGTGATTCAATTCAGATTACCATTAATACGTTACCAAACCCCGATTTTGGTTATGGTCAAGCATCTTATTGTTCAGGTACTGGAACAGTGCTCCCAAGTTTTGTAGTAAATACTGGTGGTACGTTTAGCGCTCCAGCAGGGGTGACAATAAACGTTTCGACTGGGGAAATTGACTTGGATGTTTCAACAGTTGGTGGTCCATATACAATTCAATACGTAGTAAGCGGGGCCTTGTGTCAAGATACTGCTACATTCGATCTTACAATTGTTCAATCGGATAATGCCTCATTTACATTTGCGAGTACCACTTTGTGTATCAATAATCCGAATATTTTGCCTACTTCCGTTGCGATGCTTGGAGGAACATTCACTTCTTCAACAGGACTTGTTGTGGCGAATAGCGCAACGGGGGAGATTGACATAAGTGCTTCAACTCCTGGAGGCCCCTATCAGCTATATTACACGACAAGTGGTGCTACTTGTCCAGCAGTGGACTCTTTAGCCTTTACCCTTTTAGCCGCAGTTGATCCGACTTTTGCCTATGCCCAATCGAACTATTGTTTTGGTACAGGAACGATTTTACCAAGTGCGGTAGCATCTCCTGGTGGAACATTTAGTGGCCCGGCTGGGGTTGTATTTACGAACACGTCTACGGGAGAAATTGATTTGGATGCTTCAACCGTTGGAGGGCCGTACGTAATTCAGTATTTGACTGCTCCTTCAGCTTGCCAATCATCTTCAACGTTTAGCTTAACCATTGATCCATTGCAAGATGCTTCGTTTTCATACGCATCCACTACTTTTTGCAGTAACGAACCAAATCCTGTAGTGACTTCAATCATCACACCGGGAGGAACTTTCTCTGCACCAGCTGGTTTAGTTGTTAATTCAGTAACGGGAGAGATTGATTTGGCTGCTTCTATGGCTGGAGGCCCCTACACAATTCAATATGTTATTTCAAATACTTACTGTTCTGATTCAACAACGTTCAGCGTAACGATTGATCCTGTTGATGATGCCTCGTTTTCCTATGCAACAGATCATTTCTGTAACAATGAGGCGAATCCAACCCCCACGTCAATTGCAACGGCTGGAGGTGCGTTTAGTGGACCAATTGAATTAATGGTTGATCCAACAACAGGAGAAATTGATGTTACTGCTTCAACTTTAGGAGGACCATACTGGTTGGTGTACACGACCTCGAGCCCGACGTGTTCTGCAAGCGACTCAATTCAAGTATATATAGAAAGCGCGCCAGATGCATCATTTAATTATGCTCAGACTTCATTTTGTCAAGGAGCTGGAACTAACACTTTACCGATAGCGGTCAATTCTGGAGGAACGTTCAGTGCTCCAGTTGGGATTGTAATCAATTCAGCGACGGGAGAAATAGATATAGATGCTTCTGCGGCAGGTGGACCCTACACCATTGAACACACGGTTGCAAATGTGTACTGTCAAAAAACATACACCTTTGATCTTACTATTCTTGAACAAGATAATTTAGTTTCATTTGGATACACCTCCAATAATTACTGTGTTTCTGATGGAAACCAAATCCCAGTGGTCACTGGAGTTGCGGGGGGAGTCTTTTCAGGACCTGCTTCAATTGATATTGTCAACTCAACAACTGGAGAAATTAGCCCATCGACTTCGACGCTTGGTGGGCCATATACTATTGAATATACAACTTCAGGTGTCTGTCCTGATAGTCTCGAAGCGGTCATTTCCATTTTTGATTTAGTTACAGCATACGGAGGCGAGGATCAAGAATTGTTTTTTGTATTCTCTTCTAGCTTTGAGGCTGATATTCCCGTTAATGCAGCAGGTGAGTGGTCTTCAATTTCCGCAGCAACTATTTCGGATAAATTTGATCCAAATTCAGACGTATCTGATTTAGAATTAGGTGTAAACACCTTTGTTTGGACTGTTTCAAATGGAGTTTGTCCAGCTGCTTCTGATGAGGTAATTATTGAAGTTCAAGATATTTTTATCCCACAAGCGGTTACACCGAATGGAGATGGCAAGAATGATTTCTTCCATTTGCAATCCTTGGATGAAGCAACGTGCTCTTTGCAAATTTTCAATCGTTGGGGACAATTAATTTATGAGAATAGCGACTATCAGAATGAGTGGAATGGTCAAAATTCAAAAGGAGATGAGTTGAAAGATGATACGTATTTCTATATAATACTGATCGACGATTCTATCTCATATAACGGATATGTGGTGTTAAAGAAATGAGAGTTTTAGTCGCCATATCGTTCCTCTTGTCTTTTCCTGTCTTTGGACAGTACTCTTCCTTGCAGAGTCAATACATGTTTAATCCAATAGCGTTAAACTCGGCTGCAACTGGAAGTGAAGAAGTGATGAGCGCGATTGGATCATTTAGAGCTCAATGGCTTGGTTTCGAGGGAGCTCCAACAACAGGGTCGATTACCGTTCATGCACCGTTGAAAGACATGAACTCTTCCATTGGTGCTCAACTTTATGCAGATCAAATTGGTGTTGACAATCGAACTACCCTAAACGCATTATACTCGTACAGAATCAATATGGACAATGCTAGCCTAAGATTCGGAATATCTGGAGGAGTAAGTCTTATTCAATCAAACTATTCAGAATTGCAGGTTTTCGCTTCTGATGATGAGGTGATTGCAAGCAATACGCCAGTTGGAGTTCAACCAAATTTTGGAATTGGCGCGTACTATACTGCGGAAAAGTACTTTGCCAGTTTCTCTATTCCAGCTCTTCTGGGGCATAGGTTTGAGGACAACAAGTTCAGAAGCTTCAGCGATGTTGCGAACTACAATTTCTTGTTAGGTGGAGGGTACGAATTCGACCTGAAAAACGAGATGATGTTGAAACCGTCCGTTCTAATGAAATTCAGAGCTAACAACAGAGCTCAGTTTGATTTTAATGCAAAATTAAAGTTGAATGAACGATTTGATGTAGGGCTTTCGTATCGAACGGAGGAAGCGGTCATAGGAATGTTCGAAGCTAAAATCACGAATCAGTTATTTGTAATGTATTCTTTTGGAATGCCAACAAGTAAGATTGCCAAGTATTCATTTGGATCCCATGAAATTGGTGTGAAATATAATTTTGTCTATAAATCGAATACGCAAGGGCCGCGTTTTGCAGGATGGTAAAAAGTCTACTTACATATTTCGCTATTTGTTGCTCGACCTTGGTTAGTGCTCAGGAAGCATCGCAATTTACTGTGAAGCAAGTTGATGTGCCTATGAATGGGGATATCTATTCTCCGACATTTAGGGATTCCACTTTAATTATTTGTGGAACACGGAAAGATCGAATTACACATACACATTTGGATAA
>CAJQOB010000122.1 GCA_905479845.1 uncultured Flavobacteriales bacterium | reverse complement strand
ACTTGATCCCAGCAGGTACAGGAGTACGTCACTTCCAGAAAGTAGTAGTTGGTTCCAAAGAAAAAATGGAAGCAATTGCAACTGACGCTGAAGTAATCGAAGAATAATTGTAGCGTTTGTTCCAACAAACGTCACTTAGTTAATAAAAAGAGAAGGCAACTTTCCGAAAGGAAGGTTGCCTTTTTTCTTTTCCTAATACCTATCTTTATTTCATGGATAATAAAAACGAAAATCAAGTTAACATTGAACTTCCTGAGGATTTAGCGACAGGAGTATATTCTAATCTAACTATCCTTACGCATTCTCCAACGGAATTCGTTGCGGACTTCATTCAATTAATGCCAGGGATGCCAAAAGGGAAAGTTCGATCTCGCGTCATCATGACTCCACAGAATGCAAAACGCCTTCTTCACGCAATTCAAGACAACGTTCGAAAATATGAGCAGAGTTTTGGCGTTATAGATGATGGGAATGTTCCGCCGATGCCACCAATGAACTTTGGTACGCCAACAACGGAAGCGTAAAACAACAATATGTTCAAAATCCAGACTTCTTTTTTACGAATAGCGCTGTTTTCTTTGGTGATTGCCATTGCTGGAGCAAATTCGGGATGCGAGAAATACTCCAGTCCGAATAAAGTTGAACGCCACATCGTAAATGGAAGTTGGAGATTGTCATCAGCGTTTATAGATAATGTGGATGTGACATCGACATACGAGAACTATTCTTTTGTATTTTCTCAATCTGGGGATATTGACGTGATTGGGGACGAGACAATCTCAGGAAACTGGAGTACAGGGATTGAGAAAAATCCTGCAACACTTAGTTTAACCTTAACTCCATTTGATCCTTTCTATCACTTAAATGCAGATTGGACGGTGACGACGTGCAAAAAGGATCGAATGACCTTGGAACTTAGAGGAGCTTCCGCAATTGACGTATTGATTATATCGAAAGTTCAGTAGCAAACTAAATACCCGTAGTACGCGAAAAACTCCCTGAAGCACGAGTAAACATCTCGCAATTCCCAGAATTCGGCATGTGCACCATTTACTGTTTCAATTCCAGCCTGTCTAAATGCTAATTTCGCACGTGATATATGATGATATTGCGTAACAGCGTTAACGGACTTCACATTGGGAAATGACTGTTTAAAATTGATAGCTGTAGCTCTCGTGTTGTTTCCTTTGTTATCAATAGTAATTTGGCTCTCAGGAATTTTTTTAGAAATGAGGTATTCAGCCATTTTCGTGCCCTCAAGATGACCTTCTTTTCCAAGTCCTCCGCTTACAAATAGTCTTGATACTTTTTCTGAGTTGTAAAGTGAAATTCCCTTGTCCAATCGAGCTTTCAACCTTGGCGAAAGACTTCCGTCTTTATTAACTGTATTTCCAAAGATGATCGCCATTTCAGAAACTTGTTCGTCATCAGTTAAACCATCGGAAATGATAAATATCTCGTGCAGGACAAACCAAAAAGGAAAATTATTACTAGAACTTTTAGTCGCTGTTTGATTGAAGATTTCCGGGTCATCTCATCAAATACATCTTACCAAACCCCTTCGTGAAATGAGAATCAGCACCCGAATCTCTGTGCTCAATAGATTCTCCATTCAATTCCGTTTTCACGCGATACAGATAAACACCATTCGCCAAAGGGTCACCAAATTCATCGGTTCCATCCCATGCGTATTCTGTGATATTTCGTCCAATGTGAATCTGTCCCAATTCATCCTCCGTAATTTCACGAACGACTCTTCCTGAAACAGTCAATATCTGAATGAGAATTTCATCAGGTTCTTCCGAACCAGTTAATGTGAATACGAATCGAGTACTCGTACTAAACGGATTTGGGTAGTTCATCATATTGGTAATCGATGACTCATGAATTACTTCGAAAGATACTTTGTAATCCAAATCACCGGAAAGATTTCCACTTTTATCTGCCCCTTGAACGAATAGGGTATATGTCCCATCCATTTCAAGTTCGCTTGGCCAAACAATTTTAAATCGTTTGTGTTGAGGTTCCGCAGGAATCCATTGCATGACCACATCTCCATTTCCATCCACAAAAGGAATGCGTGTTTGAACTCCATTCGGATCGGTTAGATAGATTCCAAAATGAGTTGTATCTGCGGCGTCATCCATGATCAGGAATTCGTTGTCGTCTTTTAAAGTGATCAACACTTCGCTGTACGGATCAACAATATCCCCGTTCAGAATATGTCGCCCATTGAATGTGACGTCAAGAATTGGATGTATATCATCAGGGTTTACGTAAAACGGTAATTGTAACAAGTTGTTGAAATGCTCCTGCTCAGGTTGATCCGTTTCATACAAACTACCATTCACATAGGGGTTCACCTCCATTATCAAAAGGTTGAGACCGCTTAGTCCTTCCGTTGGAACAGTGACAGTATCACGGAGTATTTCTCCAACCAAAAGTGGTCCTTGACGGTCGTATGCAATTTGGTGCCTCACTTGATTCGCGTCCTCTACCCAATATTCAACCAACAAAGAATCCATGTCAACGGTGAAAATGTTCTTCACATCTACGGCAAAATCAAAGGTTTGACCTGCTTCCAAGGTATCGCTTGAATGCGAGAAGGTGTATAAGCTCGATCCGTCGATAGCAGCTTCTGGAAGTGGTTGATACAAGACGTGCCACCTGTCAATTTGCGCTGGTGTTAAGTGGAAAGTATCAATGTAATTCGCTTCTAGATTGATATAGGGATACTGCGAAGCATTAACGAGGTTATTCAAATTGAGCATGGAATCATTCGAGGTGAACACGGTGTCAATTGTAAACTGCCAAGCCCCAGATATGTCATATGCCTTTATTCTTAGATTCGTAGAATCCAATGTCGGTATTTCTTTCGGGTCTTGTTTCCAATACACATTGCCCCAACTTGCTGCAGGACCTATTTTCGTTGAATTTTCAAATCCTAAATAATCTTTTCCTGAAATATTAATACTAACGGATACTTCTCCACCTGGAATCTGGACAAATCTCTCTACCACAGAATTAGTATCTCCCTTCTTACAGAAAAAGATGAATGGAAGTTCTGGTCTATTGGCATGAATACTGTCGGAACCTAGCCCGTCAAACAATCCAAACATTCCAGCAGAATCAGCTGCTATCCAGTTGCTGTATTCAGTTGTAAATGGAGTGTAAATTAAAATGTAATGACTATCCGGAACATGATTCAAAATCATGTTTTGGAAGGAGTCCAATCGAACTGGGTCGTTCTGGTTGAAAGTGAAAATATTCATTGGACGCGAATTCGATAGAGGATAGTACCACGAATTCATGTCGTCGTTGTTGTTCC
>CAJQOB010000121.1 GCA_905479845.1 uncultured Flavobacteriales bacterium | reverse complement strand
GTCCAATTCCACTTCCAACACACAAACGTATTTACACAGTATTGAAATCACCACACGTAAACAAAAAAGCGCGTGAGCAATTTCAATTGTGCTCTTACAAACGTTTGATGGATATCTACAGTTCTTCTTCGAAGACAGTTGATGCCTTGATGCGTTTGGAATTGCCAAGTGGTGTAGACGTAGAGATTAAAGTATAAGGAATATTGGAAATGCGGATTTCATAAGTAATGAAATCCGCTTTCAATGATTTAATAATAAAAACAAGTAGAAACAATGCCAGGGATTATTGGTAAAAAAGTCGGAATGACTAGCATCTACAGTGCCGAGGGTAAAGCAATGCCATGCACGGTGATAGAAGCTGGTCCTTGTGTGGTCACTCAGATCAAAACACAAGACAGAGATGGTTACGATGCCATTCAATTGGGCTTTGGAGAGCGTAAAGAAAAAAACACTCCAAACGCAATGAAAGGTCATTTTAAGAAATCTAACACAGAACCTAAAGCGAAACTCGTAGAGTTCGATGGTTTTGAAGATTTGAATCTCGGTGATACAGTACAAGTAGACATCTTCGAGGAAGGTGAGTTTGTTACTGTCGCAGGAACATCAAAAGGAAAAGGTTTCCAAGGTGTAGTTAAACGTCACAATTTTGGTGTGGTTGGACAAGCCACTCACGGTCAGCACAACAGATTACGTGCACCGGGATCTATTGGAGCAGCGTCTTATCCAGCACGTGTATTCAAAGGAATGCGTATGGCTGGTCAAATGGGTAACGCTAGCGTAAAAGTGGAAAACCTACAAGTCTTGAAAGTACTTGCGGATAAGAATTTAATAGTTGTGAAGGGATCAGTTCCAGGTCACAAAGGTTCAACAGTCGTAATTGAGAAGTAATGGAAGTAAAGATAACTAGTGCAAAAGGAAAAGCTACTTCGAAGTCAGTTAACTTGTCGGATGACGTATTTGGAATTGAACCAAACGATCACGCAATTTACTTAGATGTTAAACAACATTTAGCGAATCGTCGTCAAGGGACACACAAAGCGAAAGAGCGAGGTGAGATCAATGGATCTACACGTAAAATCAAGAAACAAAAAGGAACTGGTGGAGCCCGTGCGGGATCTATCAAGTCTGGTACTCGTGTTGGTGGAGGACGTATCTTCGGACCACGCCCACGTAACTACCACTTCAAACTAAACGTTAAGTTGAAGCGATTAGCTCGTAAATCAGCGTTTGCATACAAAGTGAAATCAGAAGACCTAGTGGTAATCGATGATTTGAAATTTGATGCAATCAAAACAGCAGATTTCAAAGCGCTAATGGCTGATATGAAGTTGGACAACAGTAAAGTGTTGATGATTTTAGGTGAGAAGAATGACAACGTATACTTGTCTTCACGTAACCTTAAGAAAGTAAAGGTCGTAACTGCTGATTCAGTAAATACATTTGATGTATTGAACGCTCAAAAAGTAGTAATGGCTAAAAGTTCAATTGAAGTGATCGAAAAGATCTTAAACTAATTGATGATGAAAGCAGGTATTATTAAAAAGCCAATTATCTCAGAAAAAGCAACAACGCAAAGCGAGGAAATGAATCGTTTTACGTTTGCAGTAGATACTAAGGCAAATAAGATTGAAATAAAAAATGCCGTCGAGAACATGTATGGAGTTCAGGTAACTGAAGTTCGCACCATGAATTATGGCGGTGGTAAATCCTCTACGAAATATACGAATAGAGGTATCGTTGAGCAACGTAGCAAAAAGTGGAAAAAAGCTATCGTTACAGTTGCAGATGGAGAGACGATTGATTTGTTTAATAACTTTTAAGAACTAAGAGAATGAGTCTTAAAAAATTCAAGCCTACAACTCCAGGGCAAAGACACAAAATCATCAGTGATTACAAGGACATCACGCAAAGAGCTCCGGAAAAGAGCCTTGTGAAAGGTCGAAGTAAGTCTGGTGGACGTAACAATGACGGTCGAATGACTATGCGCTACATTGGTGGTGGTCATAAACAAAAGTACCGTGAAATCGATTTCAAGAGAAACAAACATGGCGTTCCTGCTACGGTTAAAGCGATCCAATACGATCCAAACCGTACTGCAAGAATCGCTTTGTTGTACTACGCTGATGGAGAAAAGCGTTACATTGTTGCTCCTGAAGGATTGAAAGTTGGTGATACAGTAGTATCTGGTAAAGACGCAACTCCTAACGTAGGAAATGCAATGTTCTTGGCAGATATTCCTTTGGGAACTGTTATCCACAACATCGAATTAAAGCCTGGAAAAGGTGGTTCTATCGCTCGTGGAGCTGGAACTTATGCACAGTTAAACGCTCGTGATGGACGTTATGCAATCGTTAAAATGCCTTCTGGTGAAACTAGAATGATCTTAACTACTTGTTTAGCAACAATCGGGTCTGTTTCTAATTCTGAACACAGTTTGTCTGTATCTGGTAAAGCAGGTCGTACACGTTGGTTAGGTCGTCGTCCACGCGTTCGTGGTGTAGTTATGAACCCTGTCGATCACCCAATGGGAGGTGGAGAAGGTAAAAACTCTGGAGGACACCCAAGGTCACGTAATGGCGTACCAGCTAAAGGATACAAAACACGTTCTAAGAAGAAGTATTCAGATAAGTTCATTGTTGAAAAACGTAAAAAATAAGTAGGATATGAGTCGTTCGTTAAAAAAACCACCATTCGTACACTACAAGCTGCTTAAGCGAGTAGATGACGCACAAGAGTCAGGTAGCAAATCTGTTATTAAAACATGGTCAAGAGCAAGTACTATTACTCCTGATTTCGTTGGATTGACATTCGCAGTGCATAATGGAAATAAGTTTATTCCTGTTTTCGTAAGTGAGAACATGGTAGGTCACAAATTGGGGGAATTCGCTCCAACGCGTAACTTCCGTGGTCATGGTGGAAACAAGAAAGATAAAAAGAGATAAAATAGCAAATCATGGGTGCTAGAAAAAGATTAAAAGCAGAGGCTCGCAAAGAGGCAAACAAATCAATCGCTTTCGCGAAATTGAATAAGTCGCCTATCGCTCCTAGAAAAATGAGATTGGTTGCAGATCTTATTCGTGGAGTTGAAGTGAATAAAGCCTTGAACATATTGCAACATAACGCAAAAGATGCTTCTACAAGCTTGGAGAAATTACTTCGTTCGGCTATTGCCAACTGGGAACAGAAGAATGAAGATAAGGCTATCGAAGAAGAAACACTTTTTGTGAAAACGATTGAAGTAGGTGGAGGTGCAATGCTTAAACGCATTCAACCAGCTCCTCAAGGTCGTGCTCACAGAATTAGAAAAAGATCAAATCATGTTACTATCGTCGTAGACGCTAAGAACGCTGAATAATTTTAGATAAATGGGACAGAAAACAAATCCAATAGGAAATAGATTAGGTTTCATCCACGGATGGGAATCTAACTGGTATGGAGGTGATAACTATGGAGACAAACTCGTTGAAGACGATAAGATCCGTAGATACCTTCGAGCTCGTTTATCTAGAGCAAGTATCGCGAAAATTGTGATTGAACGTACACTTAAGTTGGTAACCGTTACTATCAACACTGCACGTCCGGGAGTAATTATCGGGAAAGGTGGTCAAGAGGTTGACAAATTGAAAGAGGAGTTGAAAAAATTGACGAAGAAAGAAATCCA